>JANMJF010000561.1:0-1959 GCA_031371245.1 Pseudomonadota bacterium
TACTGCTGGAGCAATTGGTTGTATGCGGCATCGCCTTTATTCACGCTTGGCAAGTTCAATTGGCGCTCAAGAAAATAAAATTGATCGTATTCGCTCGGACGGTCACCGGTTGCCGACCAGGTTGCGGCTATTGGTGCCCCCGCCCGCGGGCTCTTGGGCACGATCTGCGCCGGATTCAATAGCGCGCGCGGTCCCCACTCATCTTCCTGGTAGCGATGGAAGTAGGAACACGCACTTAGATGCATGACGGTAGTCGCGAGCAGAGCGGTACGCAGCAACTGAAGCCAGCGGGTGCGGAACATAGACAGAATCCTTTTTGGCAATGGACGAATGACGCGACTCCGATAGCCGCGTCCTCTCAGTTAGCGCGGTAAACCTCAGCCCTGTAAGCGATAAAAGTGCACCCAGCTCAACGCCGATCGATGAAAACCCGTTCCTTGCCTAGCCACATCGCCGAGCGTTTGAAGTCGATGAACTTGGTTTCGTCGGCGACCGCGATCTCCATCGCGCGTTTGGCTTCGGGTACATCGGCCATGGTCATGAGATCGGCGCGGTTGAACCACGCCTCGGCATGGCCCGAGTAGGGCGGGGTGGTGATACCACGGGCATCGCTCATGCCCTTCACACCCGGCACGTCTTCGCAATAGTGCACCTGCAGGTAGCGCTGCATGCGGAAGCCCGGTGCCACGCTGCGGATCAGCGGGCCATGATTGGTACGCCAGTACAGCTGGCCTTCGGCGAGCGTCTGGTGAGGCAGATGGCGCAGGCAGAAAAACAGTTTCACCAGCGGGCCGTGCTCGTGGGCGATCACGTACTCCGAGGGATTGACCTGCGGGTATTCATAGGCGAACCACATTGGCGAACTGGGCAGGTCGATGAAATTCTTTTCATCCTCCAACAGTTCCAGCAACGCGGCCTGGCCGGCGGGCGTGTTTGCTGCAGTTAGCGATTCGGGCGACTCCCACCACAGTTCCGCGACACCGTCATAGGCCGGCTCCATGCCACCACGCGCGGTGGCAAGCGCGTCGTTGAGCGGGTCATCAAGGGTGTGCAGTTGGATGTAGCGATGAATGTTGAGCGTGCTTGAGTGTCTGGCTACCAGCGGGCCGTGCACGTTGCGCCAGTAGGCTTGGAAATCTGCACGGCTCATGCCGGGCTTGCGACGCAGGACAAATTCTAGACGGATCATGGGCTCCCCCCGATTGGATTTAAGCGTGCGCGGCAAGCGCTGCGGCCGCCGTTGCTGAACTATATCCGAGCAGACGTGAGCGCGATGCCGTGTCGCGAAAAGATCTCTATCGAAAGGGGACTAGGCCGCGCTCAGTGCGGCCGGTTCGAGGCCGGGGTCGACATTTCAATGATCGGTGCGCCGCTGCGCACCGGCGCTGCGGTGGGGGCGGCGATACCGAGGCGTCGCGCGGCCAGGGCGTCCCGTGCGGGGTTCAGCGCGGCATTGTCCGGTGCCGCCTTGGCGGCATTGCCCACATAGCTCTGGGCGCGTTCGAGACGGCCGGCGTTCATCTCGCCATAGGCCAGCGCGAGATAACGTTGCGAGATCGCAGTCAGTCCCTGGCGGGCCGCGCGGTTGCCAGCTTCCATCGCCAACACCTGACGATATTTCTCATAGGCATTCTGCCCGGGCGGAGACATCAGGCGCACAGCCGCGAGGTCGTTGCTCGCGCCGAGCAGCAGCAAGGCCAGCTGTTCGGTGGACGATGTGACGGAAGCGGCGGTCTGGGATGTGGCCTGCGAAGGTGCCGGGACGGACGGCGGTGCTGTGCTGACACGAGTCACGGGCACGGTCTCCACCACCGCTGCGCGCTCGGTAGTTGGCATCTGCGCCGTGGCAGGGGCTTCGAGAGGATGTCGCCCCAGCCAGGCCAGCACCACTAACGCCGCGAGCATCAACACCGCCACGCCGATGGCGTAAAACCACCGCCGCTTGTGCACAGTTTGATG
>JANMJF010000563.1:0-5100 GCA_031371245.1 Pseudomonadota bacterium
CCGCCGCGCGCCTGGGCGTGGCTGCCATCGAACTCCACACCGGCACCTATGCCGACGCACCAAACGAGCGCGTGCGCGGCGCACAGCTCGAATTGCTGCGTGCGGGCGCGGCCCGCGCCGCGGCCGCAGGCCTGATTGTCAACGCCGGCCATGGTCTGCACTATGAAAACGTTACACCGATCGCCGCCATCGCGGGGATGCGTGACCTCAACATCGGACACGCAATCGTCGCGCGTGCGCTGTTCGTTGGCATGACCGCCGCCGTGGAGGAGATGAAGATAGCCATGCACGAACAGCAATCATGATCCGCGGCATCGGCATCGACATGGCCGAGATCAAGCGCTGCAGCGAAACCTATCAACGTTTCGGTATGCGCTTTCCCGAACGCATCTTGGCCGACAGCGAACTGCGTGACTTCGCCCGTGCCCGCAACCCAGGTCGCTTCCTCGCCATGCGCTTCGCGGCCAAGGAAGCGACCTCGAAAGCCTTGGGCACCGGTTTTCGCCAGGGTGTCGCGCCGCGTCAAATGTATGTCGTGCATTCGCCCAGTGGCAAGCCTAATCTGGCGGTATCCGGCCAGGCCGCACGCCTGTTTGAGGCTATGGGCATCAACGCCAGTCATATCTCACTCACCGACGAGGGCGGCTTCGCTGTTGCGTTCGTCGTACTCGAATCGAACTGAAATATGGCAGCACAATGGCGATCCGCGCCTGACGCGGTCGCTGCCTGCCATGTTTGAGCGCACGGCGTGCGCGCAACAGTTCGCCCCATTCAAGCCCCACACAGCACAGCAGACCATGTCAGACAGTCACTCGGAAATCCCGCGCCGGCGCACCTTCGCCATTATTTCCCATCCCGATGCCGGCAAGACCACGGTTACCGAAAAGCTGCTGTTGCTCGGTGGCGCGATCAACATCGCCGGCACGGTCAAGGCGCGTAAGAGCAACCGCTACGCGACCTCCGATTGGATGGAGATCGAAAAGCAGCGTGGCATCTCGGTGACCTCGTCGGTCATGCAGTTCGATTATCGCGAGCAAGTCATCAACCTGCTCGATACGCCGGGCCATGAGGATTTTTCGGAGGACACCTATCGCACCCTCACCGCCGTCGACTCGGCACTCATGGTCATTGACGCAGCACGCGGCGTCGAAGAGCGCACCATCAAGCTGCTGGAAGTGTGCCGGCTGCGCAATACGCCGGTCATCACCTTTATCAACAAACTCGATCGCCATGGCCGCGATCCGCTCGACCTGCTTGACGAAATCGAGACGGTGCTCAAGATCAAATGCGCACCGGTGACCTGGCCGCTAGGGTCGGGCCAGCATTTTGACGGGATCTTTGATTTCCGCACACGGTGCGTAATCCCTTACCTGCGCGGGGTAGAGAACGATCAGCGCGAAGACGCCGATCAGATCCCGCTGGACGAGGCCAAGACGCGTTTTCCCGACAGCATCAAGGTGCTGCTTGAGGAAATTGAGTTGATCGAAGGGGCCGGTACCGAATTCGATCGTGATGCCTATCTGGCCGGCGCTATCACACCGGTGTTCTTCGGCACCGCTTTGCGCAATTTCGGTGTCAGAGAGCTGCTCAATTCTTTCGTCGATATTGCGCCCGGACCGTTAGCGCGCGACACCACCAGCGGCCTGGTTGCCGCCGATTCGCAGAACTTCTCCGGCTTCGTGTTCAAGATCCAAGCGAATATGGATCCCAATCATCGTGACCGCATTGCCTTCGTGCGGATCTGCTCGGGTCAATATCAGGACAGCAAGAAGTTCTTCAATGTGCGCCTCGCCCGTCAGGTCCAGTTGCCGAACGCAATCCGCTTCATGGCTCAGGGCCGTGACGCCACCGACTCGGCTTGGGCCGGCGATATCATTGGCATCCACAACCACGGCACCATTCAAATCGGCGACACCTTCACCGAAGGCGAGAAATTCAAGTTCTTCGGCATTCCGAGCTTTGCGCCGGAATTGTTCAGGCGGGTACGCACTACCGACCCGCTCAAAAGCAAGGCGCTGATCAAAGGGCTGACGCAGCTTTGCGAAGAGGGTGCCGCGCAGGTCTTCAGCTACATCAACCGCAATGACATCGTGCTCGGTGCGATCGGCGTGTTGCAGTTTGATGTGGTGGCGTGGCGGCTGAAGTACGAGTATTCCGTCGATTGTGTGTTCGAACCCATCACGGTGCAGACTGCGCGTTGGGTGACTGCGCTCAAGTCGGCAGAAATCGATAAGCTCAAGACCCACTCCGCTCAGTACCTGGCCATCGATGGTGCCGGTCAACTCGCCTATCTGGCGCCATCGATGGTGAATCTGGGTCTGGCCCAGGAGCGTTTTGCAGAGATTAACTTCCGCGCCACTCGGGAAATGCTGGACTGAAAACGTCGCAGTCGGGCTGAGCGACTGCGACGGATGCCTTCAGGCTGGGCGTTCCTCATCATCGCGCCCGTGGTGGGCGGCGGCGACAGGCGCACTCTCCTGCGGCGCCGGGACTGGCTCCCGATAGGACGGTGCCGGCTCCGCCTCGACGACTTGCGGCTCTTCAAGCGCGGCAACGGGCACCGTCAACGGCTCGGGTACGGATGTTACGAGCAGGGGCTCGGCTGCCGCCAACACCGCGATTTCCGCCATCGGGGCAGGGGCTGGCTCTGGCTCGAACTCGAAGCGGTTTTGCACGGCGACAGGGGTCGGCCGCAGATCTTCTTCGTCAGGTGCTAACGACGCCACCATCTGCACGTGTTCTGCCACGCGATTGGGGTTGCGCTCGGTCGGATCTTCGTCGTAGTCGTAATTCGGTGTGTTGAACTCATCGAGATCATGGGCGTTGCTGACCTGAAACTCGGATTCTACGGCCTCGTTACCGGGCTCGATGGCACCTTCCTCCAGCGCTGATATGGCCGCGACTTCCTGGTCACGAGGACGATCGCGCCGACCGTCGCGGCGGCCACGACCACCACCTGCAGACTCGCCACCGCGCGACTGCTCAGTGCTGGCCGTCGGCTGCTCGGTGTCGACGACGGTGGTCTGCTCACGACCACCGCGACTGCGGCCACGACCGCGGCGGCGTTCACTACCACCTTCGCGAAGCGTGCCTTCCGGGTTGGCGTTTTCACGGTCACCGACTTCGCGGGTCGCCACTTCGCGATTGCCACCGCTATCACGATTGGCCGCTTCGCGATTGCCGCGCTCGCGATTACCCGCTTCGCGCGGGCCGCTATCGCGGTTACTCGCCTCGCGATTGCCGCCGTCACGACTGCTCGGCTCACGGTTAGCACCCTCGCGGCTGCCAGCATCACGATTCGACTGCCCACCTCGACGATTGGCGCCACCACGACTGCGGCGGCCAGTGTCCTGGTGACCATCGCGTTCACTATCACGACCGGTGCTGCGGTTACGCTCTTCTGCACCACTGCGCGCTGCCGGTGCGGCGGGCACCGCCTCGCTTTCACCACCACCACCGAACAGGCCGCCAAACAACTTGGCGAAAAAGCCTGGGCGGGTTGGGGCGGCAACAGGTGCCGCAGGTGGCTGTTCCGGGCGCGGTGTGGCGCGCACCACGTCCTTGACGAGTGCTTGCTGCTGCGGCGGTATCGGCTTGCTGCGGGTCAGATCGACGGTCGGGCTTTCAGCGTCGCTCACCATCTCGTAAGACTCGCCAAGATTCATTTTGGGCAAATCCTGTTCGCGTATCCGTTGGATCTCGAAGTGCGGGGTTTCGAGGTTCTGATTCGGGATCAGCAAGATCTGCACTTCCTGGCGAGCCTCGATGCCGGTGACATCTTGGCGCTTTTCATTCAGCAGGAAAGTCGCTACGTCGACTGGCACCTGGGCGCTGACCTTGACCGTCGAATCCTTCATCGCCTCTTCTTCGATCAGCCGCAGCACGCCCAGCGCTGTCGATTTGACGCTGCGGATGGTGCCGACACCGTCGCAACGCGGGCAGATTTCGTGGCTGAATTCCGTCAAGGATGGACGCAGACGCTGACGCGACATTTCCAACAGGCCGAAACGGGAAATCCGTCCGATCTGCACGCGAGCCCGATCGGCCTGCACTGCATCGCGCAGCATGGTTTCCACTGCGCGCTGATTCTTGGCCGATTGCATGTCGATAAAATCGATGACGATCAAGCCGCCAAGGTCGCGCAGACGCAACTGGCGGCCGATTTCGTGGGCGGCCTCAAGATTGGTGCGGGCTGCGGTTTCCTCGATGTCACCGCCTTGGGTAGCCTTGGCGGAATTGATGTCGATAGTGATGAGCGCTTCGGTCGGCTCAATGACAATGGAGCCGCCGCTCGGCAGACGCACGGAGCGGGCAAAAGCCGACTCGATCTGGCCTTCGATCTGGTAGCGAGTGAACAGCGGTACGCTGTCTTCGTAGAGCTTGAGTTTGCCGATGTGCTGCGGCATGACCTGCTGCATGAACTCCTGGGCCTGCTCATAGAGCTTGCGGTCGTCGACCAGGATTTCGGCGATGTCGTTGCGTAAATAGTCGCGCACCGCACGAATGATGACGTTGCGGTCCTGGAAGATCAGGAAGGGTGACTTACGGCTTTCCGACGCTTCGGAAATTGCCTTCCACAGCTGCATCAGGTAGTCGAGGTCCCACTGCAGCTCCTCGGTCGACTTGCCAACCCCGGCAGTGCGCAAGATGAGCCCCATGTTCTCGGGGATCTCGAGCCCCGCCATGGCCTCGCGGGCTTCATCGCGGTCGTCGCCTTCGATCTGGCGGGATACGCCGCCCGCGCGCGGGTTGTTCGGCATGGCGACCAGGTAGCGCCCGGCCAGGCTTATGAAGGTGGTGAGCGCCGCACCTTTGTTGCCACGCTCTTCCTTCTCGACCTGCACCACCAGCTCCTGGCCTTCAGACAACACGTCCTTGATATTGACGCGACCGCCGTTGCCGGTGCCCTTGCCCTTATCTTTGAAATAAGAGCGAGAGATTTCTTTCAGGGGCAGAAACCCGTGCCGTTGCGCGCCGTAGTCGACGAAGGCCGCTTCGAGACTCGGCTCGATGCGGATGATCTTCGCCTTATAGATATTTGATTTTTTCTGTTCCCGGCCCGTCGCTTCGATATCGAGGTCGTAGAGTTGTTGCCCATCG
>JANMJF010000586.1:0-1949 GCA_031371245.1 Pseudomonadota bacterium
GCTAGACTAACTGCGCCGGAATCGTGATCATTCCCGACCACCGCAGAACTCGGGGAACAGCATTGGGCATCACCGTCATTTATCCCGGCACATTCGAACCGATTACGCACGGGCATACCGACATTGTCGGCCGCGCCGCGCCGCTGTTCGATCGTCTGATCGTCGCCGTCGCCGGCAGTACGGCCAAGAACACCGTGTTCTCGGTCGACGAGCGCGTTGAGCTCGCCGCCGAGATCCTCAGCCATTTAAAGAACGTCGAGGTCATGCGTTTCGATGGTCTGATGGTCGACTTCGCGCGCACCAACCACGCCTCGCTGATCTTGCGCGGCCTGCGCGCGGTCACCGACTACGAATACGAATTCCAGCTGGCCGGCATGAATCGCAAGCTCATGCCCGAGGCCGACACGGTATTCCTGCCGACCTCAGAGAAATTCACTTACATCTCGTCCTCGCTGGTGCGCGAGATCGCGGCCCTGGGCGGCGACATCAGTGATTTCGTCCATCCTCACATCAAGCAGGTTTTGCTGGAGCGCGTCAGTAACCGTCGCACCGTGGCGCCGCCGCTCTGAGTGCGCCGGAGGCCGGGTCATGGCCCTGCGTATCACCGAGCAATGTATAAATTGCGACGTCTGCGAGCCCGAGTGCCCGAATGGCGCTATCTATGACGGCGCCCTGCACTATGAAATCGATCCCGCGCGCTGTACCGAGTGTGTCGGGCATTTCGATGCCCCCCAGTGTGTCGTGGTCTGTCCGGTCGATTGCATTCCGCACGACCCGCACCACCCCGAAGATCGCCGCGCGCTACTGGCCAAATTCAACGCCCTGACCGCCGCCGCGCGGGACGAGGAGAAGTTCCCATGACACGACTCACCCGCTGGCTGTTGATCTGCCTGTGCCTGACCACGCCGCTCGGTGCTGAAGCGCGCACCACCGTTCCTGGTCAGGACGCCATTGCCAGTGCCCACGCGCTGGCCACCGCCGCCGGACACACCGTGCTCGATGCCGGCGGCAATGCCTTCGATGCCGCCATCGCGGTGGCGGCGGCGCTAGCGGTGGTCGAACCCTATAGCTCCGGCATCGGCGGCGGCGGTTTTATTCTCGTACACGATGCCAACACGGGTCATGACGGCATGATCGACGCGCGCGAGACCGCACCCGCCGCCGCGACCCCGGCCATGTTCCTCGACGCACAAGGCAAGGTCGCGCCCGAGCGCTCGCTGAACGGCGCACTCGCCGCCGGGATCCCCGGCCTGCCGGCTGGACTGGTCTACCTCTCCAAGCACTATGCGCGCCTATCCCTCACGCAGGATCTTGCACCGGCCATCGCGCTTGCCGAGCAGGGTTTCGCGGTCAGCGAGCACTACGCCATCATGGCGGGCTTCCGCGCTTCGGCGTTCAAGTCGAACTCCGAGGCTGCGCAGATCTTCCTGCGCGACGGCAAATCCCCCGCGCTCGGCACGGTGTTGACTCAACCCGATCTCGCTCGCACCCTGCGCGCCATCGCCGAGCACGGCAACGACGGTTTCTACGCCGGTGACCTCGCTGCGCGACTGGTTGCCGGCGTGCGCGCCGACGGCGGCATCTGGCGCAAAGACGATCTCGCGGGCTATCGTGTTAAGGAACGCGCGCCGCTGGTCGGGCGCTATCACGACATCCGCGTAGTGTCGGCCTCGCCGCCGTCCTCGGGCGGTGTGGTGATGCTCGAAGCGCTGAATATCCTTGAGCACTTCAAGCTCGAAGACTTGAGCAAGGTCGACCGCATGCACGTCGTGATCGAGGCCATGCGTCTGAGCTATCGCGACCGTGCTGACTATCTCGGCGATCCCGACTTCGTCGATATGCCGGTAGCGCACTTGATAGACAAGACCTACGCCACCGAACTCGCCGGCAAGATAGACCTCGCCCATGCCACACCGAGCGCGAGCCTGCCGCCGATCACAACCGATAAC
>JANMJF010000616.1:0-4605 GCA_031371245.1 Pseudomonadota bacterium
TCGCGAGAAATGCAATTGATCTGTCATGAAAGCGGGTGGGTTAGCATCTGTCAGGGCGCGTTTTGCGTCGCAACAATGACCTTTTGAACGCCCATTCGTCAAGGCCCGATCATTGAAAATACGCTTTCGCTCGATTGCAACGGCATTGACCGTCGCGATGAGCATCATTTTGCTCTCCGTCAGTTTGCACGGGCTGGTTAGCCGTCACCAAACCTTGTTGCCGGGCGCGGTAATGGACCTGCCCTTGACGTCGGTCAAGGGCGTTGCATTGTTGATGCTCGATGGCTCGCGCGACGCGCAACGCACCTTGTACATCGATGCGCTGCTCGCGCAGTCCTATGCCGTGCTCCAATTGCCGGTCACGGTGTTTCCGTCTGACCCTGCTACCTTGGACGCCGTCGCGGACCAGCTCGCGGCGCGTGCCGGTGTGGCGGTCCATGCGCCGCTGCTGGTCGCCATCGGCGCCGACAGCAGTCGTCGCGCCGCATCGCTGCTTGAGCACGACGGTGCTGCCCATGCATTGGTCAGTGTCGACTTTTGTCCGCCCATAGGGTCCAGTACCGTGGCCGCCAGCACCGCGCCCCGCCCACCCTGGTATGCCTTGCAACATCGTGACGCGGGCTGTCCGCCGGGCGCCGTCGAGCGCGCGCTCAGCGCCGTGCCCAATACCCATCTCACCTGGCTTGCAACTAGTCAGAAGTCCGATGCCGCGCCAGCGGTAGAGTTCGGTGCCTTGTTGCAGTGGCTCGACCCCAGCATCGTCGGACAGGGTCAGGCGAGCGCAACCCTGCGCGGTATTCCGCTCATCGAGCTGCCGGTGGTGCACGCGCGCCGCATGGTGGTGTTCTTCAGTGGCGACGGCGGCTGGGCCGCCTTCGATCGCGGTGTTGCTGCGGCGCTGAATGGTGCCGGTATCGCGGTGCTCGGCTGGGACAGCCTCAGTTACTTCTGGCAGCCGCGGCCACCCGCAGTGCTGGCGCGGGATCTGGCACGCGTCATTACGGTATTCGGCGCGCGTTGGCATGTGCAGTCGGTGGTGGTGGCGGGCTTTTCCTTTGGCGCCAGCAGTGTGCCTTTCGCCGTCAATGGTTTGCCAGCGTCCGTGCGTGCGCGCATTGAGAAAGTGGTGATGTTGGGACCGACGCCGACCACTAGTTTCGAGTTTCGCTAGAGTCAATGGCTGGGCAGCGACAAAGGCGATACCGTGGCGGTGGCGCCGGAAATAGCCAAACTCGCGCCCGTGCCGGTGTGGTGTGTGCGGGGTGAGGACGACAGTGAAGCCGCGTGTCCGCCGCTGACGCCACCATCGCGAGCAGTGGCCCTACCCGGCGATCATCATTTCAACGGCGACTACGCCGAGCTGGCGCGGCTGATCGCCACACCACCGCTCAGATTTTGAAGGCGACGCACCGCCAGTTGTCGTAGAGGCGGCGTGCCAGCGCGTTGAACGCCGGCATGCTCTCGGCGGCGCGTGTGCGAAAGCCACTGGTACCATCGGCGCCTAGCACACGCGTCAGCGAGTCGCGATAGGCCGCGATCGCAACCCATTCGTCGACGGTGTTCGGTAGCACTTCGACATGAAACTGAAAACTGAAGGCGCGCCTGCCGACCGCCAGCGCTTGCACCGCGCAGGCCGGCGAGTAAGCCAGCACGTCGGCGCCCGCAGGTGCTTGCTGCACTTCGGCGCCGTGCCATTGCAGACAGTCGAAAGCGGGCGCGACACCGGCGAAGAAAGGGTGGATCCGGCCCGCCGTGGTGAGCGTCACCGGCATCACACCCACTTCCGCCCGCTGCGCTTTGCCGACCTCGCCGCCCAGCGCGGCCGCCAGCAGTTGATGGCCGAGACACACCCCGAGATAGGGTTTGCCGAGGCTGCCCACAGCATGGCGAATGACGGACTTTTCTTCTTTCAGCCAGGGGTGCAGATCTTCTTCCCAGGTATCCATCGGCCCGCCCATGACCACCAGCGCGTCGTAGTCTTCCGCTGCCGGCAAGCGCTCGCCGGCGTCGAGTTCAACGGTGTCCCAGACGATGCCGTCGGCATGCATGAAGTCGCGAAAGATGCCGGGATGTTCGACATCGACATGTTGCAGGACAAGAAAACGTTCAGTCATGGTGTCGGTCTCGCGGTTCGCTGGGCGGCCACACGGCCGGACGACAGCGCAGCGGCCGGTCTCGACATTACACCGATTGTCGCGGGCCATGAAGTAGCGTCTCGCCGTGGTCAATCGAACGCGCGTCTTGTGCTCGGGCAAGCTGCGGGCAAGACTGCGGCACGCGTGTGCGACGTGCTCGCGAAATTGACGCCGTGTCAGGACCGCCAGGGGGTCCGTGATGTTACCTGGAGCATAGATGAAACAGACCCCGCCGGTCGCGACCGCTACGCATAACGACGACAACGCCCGCGACCGCGTCCGCCACTGGCTGCTGGCGGTCTTGGCTTGTGCCCTCGCGCTATTGGTATTGCATACCCTGAGCGGGCTGCTGGCCGAAGTGCGTTACGAAGACATCGTCGCCGAGATCAGCGCTATGCCAGGCACGCGACTCGCGCTCGCGCTGCTCGCCACCTGCGCGAGCTATGTGGCGCTGACCGGCTATGACGTCTCGGCCCTGCGGTATGCCGGTGCCAAGGTCCGTACGGGCACCGTGATGCTGACCGCCTTCATTGCCTACGCACTCAGTAATACCGTTGGTCTCGGCGTGCTGACCGGTGGCGCGGTGCGACTGCGGCTGTACTCGGCGGCAGGTGTCGATACGCAGCAAATCGCCCAGGCGGTCGGCTTCAACGCCGTCGCCTTCGGTGTCGGCATGACGAGCTTTGGTGCCCTCGGCGTGTGGTGGGATGCCGGCGCGCTGGCAGCGACGGTCGGTGTGCCGGCGCTGCTGCTCGAATTGCTCGCAGCGCTGGTGCTGGCGGCCGTGGCGGCATTCATCGTGCTGTGTCATGTACGGCGTGATGTGCAGATCCACCGGCATTGGCAGCTGCGCTTGCCACCGGCCGGACTCGTGCAGCGCCAATTGTTGATCTCGGCGCTGGATCTGGCGGCCGCTGGCGCCGCGCTCTGGTGTCTGCTGCCGGCCGGTGCAGTGCCTTTGCCGAGTTTCGTCGCCTTCTATGTGACAGGCATCGCGCTTGGGGTGCTGAGCCATGTGCCGGGTGGGCTCGGTGTATTCGAGGCGGTCATTCTACTGGCCTGCGCCGGGCGCGTGCCGGCCGAGCAGGTGGCCGGTGCGCTGGTGCTCTATCGTGTCATTTATTATCTGCTGCCCTTGACCGTCGCCGTGGCGTTATTGGCCGGCTATGAATTACGCGCCGGCGCGGCCGCGCCCTTCGGCCGCGCGGCGGTGCGCATGTTGCCAGCGGTGCTGGCCAGCATGACGGTGATGTTCGGCGTGATGCTGCTGCTGTCCGGCATGACGCCACTGGCTGACGACGCGACTGATCTGCTCGCGGTGAATGTCCCACTGCCGCTAGTCGAAGCGGCGCATCTGTTCGGTAGCATCGCCGGGCTGGTGTTCCTGTTCGTCGCGCGCGGTCTGTTTCACCGCTTGGACGCCGCGTGGTGGGCGGCCTTGGCGCTGGCCCTGATGGCGGGCGTATTGGCGTTACCGAAGGGCGTGAATCTGGGTCAGATGCTGGCGCTCGCGTTGTTCGCCGGCTTGCTGGTAGTGACGCGCCGTCATTTCGATCGACGCTCACGGCTGTTCGAACAGAGCTTCGAGCCGTTGTGGTGGTTATGTGTGGTGACGGTGCTCAGCGTCAGTCTATCGATGTTGCTATTCGCCTATCAGGACTTCGAGTACGCCCACGAGATGTGGTGGCAGTTCGAGTTCGATGCCCATGCGCCGCGTTCTTTGCGCGCGCTGATGGCGGTCGCAGTGATCGCCTTCGTGCTTGCCCTCGGCCAGTTGTTCCGCAACGCGCGTATCAAGAGCGTGGCGCCCAGCGCCGGCGATCTGGATCGTGCCGCCGCGGTACTTGATCATCAGCCTAGCGCGGAAGCCTATCTCGCCCTGATGGGCGACAAGCAGCTGTTGTTTTCCGACTCCGGTGAGGCCTTCCTGATGTACGGTCAGCATGGGCGTTCGTGGATTTCTTTATTCGATCCGGTCGGCGCACCGGCGCAATGGCCAGAACTGGTGTGGCGTTTTATCGAACTCGCCCACGCCCACGGCGGCCGGCCGGCCTTCTATCAGGTGCGTCCACAGACCTTGCCGCTGTATCTCGATGCCGGCCTGCGCGTGTACAAACTGGGCGAGGCGGCGCAGGTACGGCTCGCGGATTTCAATCTGAAGGGGCCGCGCCGCGCCAATCTTCGCCAGGGCGTGAATCGTGCCGAGCGTGAAGGCTTGCAGTTCGAAGTGATCCCACGCGAACAGGTGCCGGCGCTGTTGCCGGCCTTGCGTGTCGTCTCCGATGCCTGGCTGAACGAACACGAGGCGCAGGAAAAGAGTTTCTCGCTCGGTGCCTACGATGAAATTTATATCGCGCGTCAGCCGGTCGCGGTGGTGCGACGGGCGGGTGTCATCATCGCCTTCGCGACCCTCTTGTGTCCGCCCTTACACGAGGAGGTCAGTCTCGATCTGATGCGCCACCTGCCCGAT
>JANMJF010000660.1:0-4652 GCA_031371245.1 Pseudomonadota bacterium
GCCTGCCTCTTGCTTGAAACTGCAGGACCCGACATCGGGCACCGCGCGCGCGGTCTATTTACGCCAGTGGTCCACCGTGTTCTCCAGTACACCTATTGGTGGGATCTCAATGCGCAGCTTGTCGCCAACCTTCAGAAAACGCGGTGGATCGAAACCGGCGCCCACACCGGCCGGCGTGCCGGTAGCGATCACGTCGCCGGGATAGAGGGTGATACCGGCCGAAATGCTCGCAATCAATTCCGGTACCGAGAACATCATGAGATTGGTATTGCCGTCCTGACGCAGTTCATCGTTGACCCACAGTCGGATCGGCGTGTCGGCCAGATTCAATAGATCGCGCGTCACGGCAATCGGCCCCATCGGGCAGAACGTGTCCTGGGATTTACCCAGCAGCCACTGCTGGTGGGCCTTCTGCACGTCGCGCGCTGTGACGTCGTTGACGATGGTGTAGCCCCACACGTGATCCATCGCGTCGCCGACGCTGATGGCGCGTCCCTTGCGGCCGATGATCACGCCGAGCTCAGCTTCGTAGTCGAGCTGCGCCGTAACGCGCTTGTCATACAGGATGGAGGCGCCCGTCCCGATCACACATTCCGGAAATTTAGAGAACACGATCGGCGCTGCGGGTGCGGTGGCGCCGCCGCCGGTGGTATCGAAGCCACGCGCAGCGATCTCCTGCACGTGCGCGTAATAGTTCTTGCCGATGCAGATGATGTTGCGACGTGGCCGCGGGATCGGCGCCAGTACTTCAACCGAGCCGATGCGATGCGGATGATCGACCGAGCGTAACGGCAGCAAAGTCTGATCGGCCTCCAGTACGGCCAACAAGCCCTTCTCGGCGCGAGCCGGTGGCAGATCGAAGGGCGTAATGCACGAGCCGTCCTGGGAAAGCACACCGATCTCGATGCGTTGCAGGGTGCGGTAGGTGACGATTCGCATGGGGCGTCAGGATCCTTTGCGCGCACTGGCGGCGCCGCGCGCTGCGGTCGAGACTAGGGAGGCCCTCGGTCACTGTCAAGCCGCATACGGTCGCACTTTAAAGCTGCTGCGCGCCGTGGCCGCTATGCCACGGTATATGGGCAATGTCGAAAAAAACCGGTCTGAGGACTGGAAAGACAAGTACTTCAAAGCGCTCAACGAGCTCGATGATCAGGAACGCCTGCGCGCCGAAAAAATCGGACGCGTAAGCCGCGATCTGCTGGCGGTATTACAACGCTTCCGTGGCACCAGCGCCGCTTTCGACGAAGACCTGGCAGTGCTGGCGAAGACCGACAAGCTATTCGACGATGGACACCAAGCCCGCCTGCGCGGCCTGGTGGCAACACTGGCGCGCATGGAGACACCTGCCTGCGTCATCGCGGCGCCGGCCACGTCACCGCCGCCACCGGGTCCCTCAGTGTCCGACTGCCAGACAGCGCTGCGGGATTTTTTCGGCATGCTCAAGGTACCCGCTCGCCTGCAGCCGCTCATCGACGATTTGGGCACGCGCCTCGGCGCAGCCGCCACCACCGATGTGCAACTGCTGGGCGACATCGCCGGGCAACTCTCGGTGGTCCTTGGCGAAGCCGGCGAGGAGCGCACATTGGCGGCACGCGACGTGCTGCAGGCGTTGATCGACCACCTCTCGCTGCCCAGCGCCGCCCAGGCGCGGCTCGGCGCTATCACCCCACAGTTACAGCAGGCCACCGACTCGGCGAGCGTCAAGGCGATTGCCAAAGACCTCGCCGACTTTATGGTCGACTATATCGCCAGTCTGCACGGCGAAGTATCCGGCCTGAACAGCTTCCTGGTGGTGATCAAGGCGCGCCTGAGTGATGTGTCGGGATTTGTCGACCTCGAAAAGGCCGAACGCAAAGTTTCGGGCGCCGCGCGCGACGACTTGAATAAATCGATGCAGTTGAGTCTCGACACGATGCGTGGTCGGGTCAGTGCAGCGGCCACTATCGAGCAACTGAAGAACGACATCCAATGCCAGATCGGTATCATCGATGGTAATCTCAACGCCTACATGAAATCCGAAGGCACGCGCTCCGCGCGGGCCGACGAGCAACACCTCGCGTTGGCCACCCAGCTGGCGGAACTCGAGCGCGAAACCGACAAGCTGCGCAAGCAGTTGCTCGACGCGCAGGACCAAGCGCTGCGCGACACCCTCACCGGACTGCCCAACCGACTCGCCTACAACGACCGTTTAGCCATGGAGTATGCGCGTTGGCAACGGGCCGGGTGCAGTCTGTCGCTAGTCGTGATGGACATCGACAAATTCAAATCCATCAACGACACCTGGGGCCATCAAGCGGGCGACAGAGTTCTTAAATATCTGGCGCGCGAACTGTCCAGTCAGATCCGCGCGCAGGATTTCTTCGGTCGCTACGGTGGCGAAGAATTCGTGCTGGTGCTGCCCGACACCAATCGCGCAGGGGCACTGCGACTGGCCGAAAACCTGCGTCGCCATATCGAGGGCTGCGGCTTCAAGTACAAAGACCAGCCGGTGGCCGTCACGATTTCCTGCGGCATCGCCGAACTGAGCCCCAACGAAACTGCGCTGCGCGCCTTCGAGCGCGCCGATACCTGCCTGTATGCCGCCAAGAACAACGGCCGCAACCGCTGCGAAGTATCCGACGCATGAAGCCGATGTGTTGAGCGCTGTATCGCGACCAACCGCGCGGATCGCTCAGGCCATGGTGCCGGCGATGTAGTGGGTCATCTGTTCGATGACGAACTCCTGTTCGGCGATGATCGACTTGACCAGATCGCCGATAGAGATCATGCCCACCACACGGCCCTGCTCCATCGCCGGCAGGTGCCGCACTTTGTGCGTAGTCATGAGCGCCATGCATTCATGCACGGTGTGACGTGGTGAGACGCTCAAGACCTGTCGCGACATGATGTCCGTGACCGGTGTATAGCGTGAGGCGCGACCTTCCAAGGCGATCTTCCGCGCGTAGTCGCGCTCACTCAGGATGCCAACCACCGACTCACCGTCGAGTACCAGCAAGGCGCCGACTTCCTTGTGGGCCATCACACGCAGCGCCTCGAACACCGTTGAGTCTATCGGCACCGACCACACCTGCCCGCCCTTGTCATCCAATAACTGGCCAACGGTCCGCATAACTACCTCCCCTTGGTTGATGAACGCTTGCTATCATCCACTTTAGTATACGAGCGGCGATGCGCCACTCCCAGGCGCGACACGCGTCTTCGAATGCCCGCGCCTTCTGCACAGCGTGTGGGGAGATCTTGCATGAATGACGTGGTTACGGCCGACCGCGACGGCGCGGTGTTGCGTATTACTATCAACCGACCGGAACGCCGCAATGCCTTGAACGAGGCCGTATGCGCCGGCATTGCGGCGGCCATCGACCTGGCCGAGTCGACACCAGGCGTGCGGGTGGTGGTGGTGACCGGCAGCGGCGACAAAGTGTTCTGCGCGGGCGGTGATCTGAAGCCCGGCACCGATGGCACGCCCTTTGTCATCGACCCGTCCAATCCGCGTCATTACGTGGTCGAGTTGTTCCGCCGCATGGAGCGTTGCGGCCTGCCGGTGATCGCGCGGGTCAATGGCCATGCTCTGGCCGGTGGCCTGGGGCTGGTGTGTGCCTGCGACATGGCGGTCAGCACCGACACCGCCCAGTTCGGTGTGCCCGAAACCAAACTCGGGCTGTTTCCGATGATGATCCTGTCCTACCTGATGCGCATCGTGCCGCGCCGTAAGCTCTATGAGATCGCGACCACTGGTGAGCCCTTCTCGGCCGCCGAGGCACTGGCCATGGACATCGTCAATCACGTGGTGCCGGTCGCCGAACTCGACAACAAGCTCGCATGGCTCATCGCCCGCATCGCTGACAAATCGCCGACCGCCATCAAGCTTGGCAAACAGGCTTTCCGTGCCATCGAAGATATGCCGCTCGACAAGGCCTTTGAATACACCCAGTTGATGTTGCCGATCATGGCCATGACCGCCGATGCCAAGGAAGGCTTTGCGGCCTTCAACGAAAAGCGCGTACCGCACTGGCCGGGCAAGTGAAAGCCGTGGTACGCATCGGCTGTGGTGCGGGCTTCTGGGGCGACAGCGCGGCCGGGCCGGCGCAACTGGTCGCCGGCGGCGCGCTCGATTATCTGGTGATGGACTATCTGGCCGAGATCACCATGTCGATCCTGGCGCGCATGAAGAGCAGCGATGCACAGGCTGGCTATGCCACCGATTTCGTGGCGGCAGTCATGAAGCCGCTGCTCGCCGCGATTGTCGCGCAGGGCATCAAAGTGGTGACCAATGCCGGTGGTGTCAATCCGCTGGCCTGCAAAGCCGCCCTCGAACAGCTCGCTGCCGAGGCCGGCCTGCCCTTACGGGTGGCGGCCGTGATCGGTGACGATCTGCTGCCCGAGGCCGACTTGCTGCGCGCGGCTCGTGTCACGGAAATCGATAGCGGCGCGCCGCTGCCGGTGCGACTCGCCAGCGTCAATGCCTACCTCGGCGCGGCGCCCATCGCACGCGCGCTGGCGGCCGGCGCCGACGTGGTGATTACCGGCCGCTGCGTCGACAGCGCGCTGGTATTAGGCCCCCTCATGCACGAATTCGGCTGGGCGAGCGACGACTACGACCGGCTTGCGGCAGGCTCGCTCACCGGCCACATCATCGAGTGCGGAACGCAGTG
>JANMJF010000686.1:0-3906 GCA_031371245.1 Pseudomonadota bacterium
GCTCAGAGTTCGGCAGCCGCACCGGGCAGAGCGCCACGGGGTTTGACGATGCCGTCAACAAACTGCAGCTCGCGAACACAACGGCGCAAGCGTCGGCAAAGGGTAGAGACGCCCAGACCCTCAAGGGCATGCGTGTCGAGATCGATCGCAAGCTTTCGGATCAAGAGTTGCCGGTGCCAAAGTCGAACTGAAGGGCACAGGCTGCGCTGGGTCGCGCGGCCATCGCGAGACGGCGAGGCCCCGCTCCTCTTGATTCGTGTCCCCGAGCGCCTCTCGCGTTTTTTGCTATAAGGCCATCGCAAGTTCCTGCTGTCGGACCAGCTGGCGCGCTCAGATTCCCATCACGGATGATCCAACACAGCATCGGTCACCCGATCCACGTTGGTCCTGCCTAAGTCTAGGGACTTCCGCTGCAATACCCCCAGCGCAATGGATTGGGCCGCTCCCCTAGCCCTTTGCCATTCCATCTAGTCGGCCATCTTACCCGCACGTTACCTGGTGGTACGCCCTGCGTAGGAGTGATTCAATACCGTGCGATACCGCCCATCGTGGTGGGCGCAAGAGGAGAGCCAAGATCATGCGACCGAGTGCTTTCACCTACACACGGCCCGCGACCCTGGCCGATGCGCTGCGTGCGCTGGCGACGGGCGCGGTGCCGCTGGCCGGTGGCCAGAGTCTGATCCAGGCCATGCGCCTGCGCACCGCCACGCCGCAAGCAGTGGTCGATCTGGCGGGTGTCGCCGAACTGAGCGACGAGGTTACGGTCACCGACACGCACATCACCATCGGCGCCCGCGTCACTCATCGCGCACTGGCCGAACATGCCTTGATAGCCGTAGAGATGCCGTGGCTGCGCGAGGCCGCGTCGGCGCTGGGTGACGTGCAGGTGCGCAACCTCGGTACCGTGCTTGGCAATGTGTGCTGGGCCGATCCGCGCGCCAATATGCCGGTCGCCCTGCTGGCCAGCGATGCGGTGGTGACGGCCGTCGCACCCACCCATGGCGAATTTATCGACCGCATCGCGCTCAGCGATTTCTTCACGGGCTTTCGCAGTCACGCACTGAACGGCCGGCTCGCCACCAGTATTGAGATCAAGCGCCAGCCGGGCGCGCGTGGACGCTATATCGAGTTCTCGCGCCAGCCGCAGGATCTGGCGCTGGTCAATGTCTGCGTGGTGCGCGGCCCGCAACAGGCGCGCGTCGCTATCGGCGGCATCGATCCGATGCCGGTGCGGCTGCCGGAAGTGGAGGCTGCCATCCTGTCGGGTGACGCCACCGACATCGTGCATGCCCTGCATCAGAACCTGGTGCGCGGCCGCCATGCGCCGGTGGTCGATCACCATGGTTCGGACGAATACAAACTCGGGCTGGCAGTGACCTTGGTGCGTCGCGCCCTGCAACACAGTGCGGCGCGCCCATGAGCGACCCACAACTCATAAGCGTCGTCATCGAAGTCAACGGTCGCTCGATCGCGGCGCGTGTTGAACCCCGCCTGTTACTGGTCGATTTCCTGCGCGACAACGCCGCCGTCAAGAGCACGCGCATCGGTTGTGAGGAAGGCGCCTGCGGGGCCTGCACGGTGGACTTGAATGGCCGCACGGTGAAATCCTGCCTGGTGCTGGCGGTCGGCGCCGATGGTGGCCACGTCACCACCGTCGAGGCCTTGAGTCCGGGTCGCGAATTGTCCAGCCTGCAACAGGCCTTCGTCGGTTGCCACGCCATGCAATGCGGTTATTGCACGGCCGGCATGGTGATGAGCGCCCGTGCGTTTTTAAACGAGCGCGGTGACGCTGAGTTCTGCGACGACGACATTCGTCACGCGCTGACCGGCAACCTCTGCCGCTGCACCGGCTATCTGAACATCATTCAAGCAGTGAAGGTCGCCGCCGGCCGCGCCGAGCCCTATGCGCGACAAGACCTGCCACTCGCCGCCGGTGAATCCTGGATCGGTCAAGCGGTGGCGCGCCGCGAGGACAAACGTCTGGTCGCCGGTCGCGGCCGCTTTTGCGACAACTATGCCGACAGCCATAGCCTGCATGCAGTGGCAGTGCGGGCCGAGCGCGCCCATGCACGCATCAAACACATCGATACCGCGCGCGCCAAAGACATGCCCGGCGTACATCTGGTCATGACCGGCGCCGAGGCGCAATCCCATTGGAATCCCATCGTCCCGACCATCGACATCATCAGTCTCAACCTGCCGCGCCGTTATGCGATGGCAGTGGATAAAGTGATCTTCTACGGCGAACCACTGGCGCTGGTGGTGGCCGACAATGCCTATCAGGCCGAAGATGCGGCACGCGCGGTGACGGTGGAATACGAAGATCTACCGGTCAATGTCGATGCCGAGTTGGCGGCCGCCGCCGGTGCTGACAGCGCCGCGCTGATCTACCCTGAGTGGCAGACCAATCTGCAAATCGAAACGCGCTTCGAGCATGGCGATGTCGATGCGGCGTTCGCCAGCGCCGATCTCGTTATCGATGAGAACATCACTTCGCACCGCTTCGGCGCGATGCCGATGGAAACCCGCGTCACCCTCGCCAACTATGATGCCGGCGACGAAAGTCTGGTGGTCCGTTCATCAACCCAGATACCGCACCAGATGCGCATGTTCATGGCGCAGGTCTTCGGCCTGCCCGAGACGCGCATTCAGATCTTGGCCGATGACGTCGGTGGCGGCTTCGGCGCCAAGCTGTCGGTGGACTGCGAATATCTGCCGGTGCTGGCGTCGATCCTGCTCGGGCGCGCGGTGATGTGGTTCGAATCCCGTTGCGACTGGATGCACGCCGGTCCTGCTGCTCGGGACTATCAAACCCGCTCGCGCGCGGCCTTCACACGCGACGGCAGCTTGCTCGCGCTGGAGACCGACATTCTGGCCGACATGGGTGTCGACGGCGCCGAGCGCGCGTCGGGCTTAGGCATGCCCTTGAACGGTAGCAACTACGCACCCGGCCCCTATCGTGTCAGCAACTATCGCAGCCATGTGCGCTGCGTGGTGACCAACAAGAGCCCCTATTCCGCCTATCGCGGCTACGGCAAGGATCTCGCCAATATGCTCATCGAGCGCGTGCTCGATCAGGCCGCCGAGCGGCTCGAAATCGACCCGCTCGAGATCCGCATGCGCAATCTGCTGAGCAGCTATCCCCATCAAGTGGTGACCGGCCCGATCATCGAACCGGGTTCGATACGCGAGGCTTTGGCCAAACTCGCGGAAATAATGAACATGCCGGCACTGCGCGCCGAACAGGCCCAGGCGCTCAGCTCGGGACGCCATCTCGGCATCGCGCTGGTGCCCTATATCGAACCGGCGGGCTTCGCTTTTCCGGGCAGCATGTTCCAGAACTATGAGTCGGTCTCGATACGCATCCAGGCCGATGGCAGCGTGCGGGTTATGACCGGCATGCAGAACATCGGCCAAGGCATAGAGACGTCCTATGCCCAAGTGGTGGCCGATACCCTGGGCGCGCCCTTGCACAACATCACTATCGCCTGGGGCGACACCACCGCCTCACCGTGGGGATCGGGCACTTTTTCCAGTCGTGGTGCGATGTATGCGGTCGGCGCGATCATCGACGCGGCGGACAAACTGCGCGCGCGCATGATGATCGGCGCAGCCGCCGTGATGGGTGTCGCGCGTGCGGGCATCAGCATCGCCGACGGCGTGTTCCGCGACGTGCACTCGGACAAGACCTTGAGCTTCGCCGCACTCGCTTATGCCTGTTACGTGCAACCCGGCTCGGATGTGGTCTTGGTCGGCGCCGATGCACCCTTGCTGGAAGTGCTCGGCACCTATCGTCATCCGCAGGTCAACTGGCAACCCGACGCGCTCGGCCGTATCCAGGTCTACCCGGCTCACGCCAACGGCGCGGCCGGCGCGCTGGTGGAAGTGGACATCGAGACCGGTCGC
>JANMJF010000716.1:0-8067 GCA_031371245.1 Pseudomonadota bacterium
CCTGGCCCTTGACCGCCATCGACAATTCGGGATGACCGTACTTGGCGGTCAGCAGCTTCGAACCGAGGCCGAGCTCGCGACCGAAGCCTTCACCCTTACCAGCCAATTCGGCCATCAGACACAGCGCTTCGACGTTACCGAATTTCAGTTCGACGCCGCCAGTCTGTTCCTGGGTTATGGCACCGATCTCATAGAGTTCCATTGCGGCCGCGAGCGTGCCGCCGAAGGAAATCGGGTCCATACCGTATTCATTGCACAGGAAGCCGGCGTAGGTCGCCGCATCCATATCCGCCACACCCACCGCCGAGCCCAGCGCATACGCCGTCTCGTATTCGAGACCACCCGAGGCCTTGTGGTACTGCGGCTTGTCCTTGACGGAAAAATGCTTGGGATCGATATGCGAAATGCGTCCGCAGCCGATGGTGCACGAGAAACAGGCGCCGTTCTGGATCAGGTTGACATGACCATTTTCGTTCGGCGCCTTCATGGCGACGGCATTGAGCGAGCCTGAACCTTCGAACTGCACTTGGCGGTTGTTACGGGTCGGCAGCGCACCGACGGCGCCGGTGACGTCCATCATGGCGATGGTGCCATCGGCGGTCATGCCCTTGCGGCCATTGTTGCCAGCCAGTGCATCGGTAGCAATCTTCACCGCGCTCATGAATTTCTTCGCGTCGTGGGGTTTGACGCCCTTGGTGCCGCGTACCGCGATCGCCTTCAACTGCTTGGAGCCCATCACGGTGCCCACCCCCGAGCGCCCGGCGGCACGATGCAGATCGTTGACGATACAGGCATAACGATTGCCGTATTCACCAGCCTGGCCGATGGATGCAATGCGTATCAGCGGATCGTTGTGCGCGCTCTTGATCGCCGGTTCGATTTCCCACACTGACTTGCCCCACAGCCCGTCGGCAGACAGCAATTGTGCGTTGTCGTCTTCGATATACAGATAGACCGGCTTTGGCGCGCGGCCCTCCAGAATGATCATGTCGTAGCCAGCCATTTTCAGTTCACCGCCAAACTGGCCGCCGGAATTCGATGCGGCGATGGCGCCGGTTAACGCACCCTTGGTGACTGCCGTCCAACGACCGCCAGTGGAGGCGATGGTACCGGTCAGCGGACCGGTGGCGATGATCAATTTATTGTCGGGAGAGAGCGGGTCAACCTTGGGGTCGATTTCCTCGATGAGATATTTGGTCGCCAGCCCGCGCGATCCAAGATACTGCTGCGCCCACGCCATGTTGAGGGGTTCGCGTGTGCAGGTGCCCGCGGTGAGATTGACGCGCAGGATAATTTTTTGCCAGCCCATGATCTTCGCTCCTGGAGACTATGCCACCGGACGGCGGACTTGGCCGCCATTCTACTGGCTTTGGCGACAGGTTAAAGCTACCGCAGCGCGCGGCGGAGTGCTGACGCAAGTCACGGCACCGGGCATGCGAATTCGACCTCAAAGCTGGTTTGTGCGGGCGGCCAAGCGGCGAGGTTGCGTGGTTGCGGACTCGCGCAACAGGCTAGTGCGGCGCGCTGCGCGGCAGCCACGGCGGCGTCACGTTCGGCCAGCCAGGTGCTACCCGTGCTGGCATCCGGCAGGCGCAGTTTGACGTGACAGCCATCGCCGTTGGCGAGGGCAGCGACCAGACGCCGCGCTTGTTGCGCGCGTGGCGCCACAGGGATTTGATCCGGTGGCCGTGCGCACTGCGCCGGCTGGCGCGCACACCCGCTCGCCACCAGTGCGAGCACGGCCAACAGCCTGCGGCGGCCCATCACCGCACGTGGGTCTCGAAGCGCGCCAGCATTATTTACTCGACCGGCAGTGTTGGCGTGTCGCCCACTACGGGCTCACCCGCCAGCGCCGGTCGCGGCACCGGCACACGCCATAAGCCCTGCGTGCTGAAACAACGCCAGCCCCAGCGCAACCAGTCGAGCAGCGCGAAAGCGAGCCACAGCGCCCAGGCCAACATCAATCCGCGATAGAACCACAACGATACCGACAACACCCAGGCGCTCGGATGGCCACCCTCAACACGATCGGCAAACCAGCGCAGTTCGCCGGCATGGGATCCATTCCCTGCAATCTGCATATCGGGCTGTCCGAGCAGACCATGCTCGATGGCGCTGAACAGCAGGCCCAAGGCCAGCAGCGTGAACAGGGCCAACATCACCTGTAGCGCATTGAACGCGAATGGCGTCAAGTTTTCGCTGACACGTTCGCGCATAGCGAGCGCGAACAACCACGCGATCACCAGTAGTGCAAAACCGATGTCCAGCTGGGTCAGACCGATGATCAGTAATACCCACTGAGTGGTCGATAAGGGGGTGATGCGTGTGCGTCCGAGCGCAACGGCCACCAGACACCACACCAACAGCACACCCCAGAACAAAACGGCCGGACCGAGGCGCGGGCCGCCGGCCAACAACACCCAGCGATCCTGCGGCAAGGCAAGTGCCAGACTGGCATTGACACTGCTGGCGCCCAGCGTCCAATCCGGCAGGCGATAGAGCGCGCGCATGCCGTTCGCGCTATGCCAGTTGACCGTGAAACGCTGTACACCCGGTACCACCGGCAGGGTGAGTTGGGTGCCCTCCTGTCGGATCGGTTGCGCGACATCGTTAATCGCGACGCGCTCGAGTGTCGCGTCGCTCGGCAGGCGCAACACGTGCTGACCGCCCTGTGAACTGCGCAAGGTGAAATCCAGCGCGAAATCACTGGCGCGTTGCGCCGGCCGCACCAGCAGACGACTGTTGTCGATGGTCAGACTCTGGCCCTCGACGCCATGCGGGCGGGTCAATGTCAGGCTCACGCGCTCGCCCGGCCATGGCTGCCAGCTCGGCAACCACTGGCCCTGCTCGTCCTGGTGATGCACAACCGCCAGGCCACCGAGTTCGGCGTGCCACAGCGGAGCGATGTCGGCGCGCCAGGTTTCTACCCACGCGTGGCTGTCCGGCGCGGTCAAGACCAGCGGTGTGCTCTGGCTCAGTACCGAGGTCCAGAAAAATTCGCTGTCGGTGCTAGCAAGATTGACCTGCACGCGACCGTCGACCACCCGCACCTCCGGCGTCGTCACCGATTCACCGCTGAGTAAAGGAATGGCCAGCGCCGCCGCACTGTCGGGCGGCGTGAGCCGTGTGACGCGCGTCTCGACACGCCAATCAAGACCCAGTCGCAAGACCCGCTCGACCCGAAAGAAGCTCGGCAAGGCGCGCGGTTCGAGGGCCTGCTCAGCGCGCTGTGCGTGCTGCGCCATGCGCGTAAAAATGAGCTGTGGCTCGGCGCCGCCATCGGCACGTTGGCCACTCATGCTCCAACCCTCAAGGGCAACCTCAAGATGTTGCGGCGGAAGCGGAAACGGCACTTGGAAACTCGCGCCGTCGGGCACCTGGCCCTGCATATCGATGCGATGTCGGCCGACGGGCAACTCCAGCCACAGCACGCCGGCCTCGTCGCGGAACATGCCGCGCTGATCGGTGCCGTCGACCACCACGCTGCGCGGCAGCCACTGTTCCGCGCCGCCCGGCAAGGGCACGGCCACTGCGGCCGCAGCGTGCACTTCGAGCGTCAAGTGCAGGTTTTCGTCGCGCAGCTCGGCGCGCAGGCGCGGCACCGATGCACAACTCGGCAAGCAATCGGGCGCCCGCGTCAGGCGCTGGGTGAGTTCCTGCAACAGCGCCGCATCGGGCGTCGCGGCGTTCGCCGCTGGCGACAGCAGGCTAGCGCTCACACAACACAGCACCAGCAGCAGCGCGGGGCCGCCACGTTGGCGCGCCAACCACGCGCCTGAGCCGCGCAGCGCATCGCGCAGGAACATCACCATGAGGGTGGCCAGCAGCAGCACACGCAGCACCGCGAGCACGAGATTGACACGCGGCGAGGTCAGATAGAGCTGCAGGGTTTGATCGTGCTTGACCGGGCCGGTCCACGTCAGTGGCACGGTCACCCACTCCCAGGCCGGCAGGCCCGGTCCGGTCTGGATGGTGGCGTGCGGATCGATTTCGTATTGACCCGCGACAGATGCCGTCGGGGCCTGACGGGGTGCCGCCAGCCCGCGCGTTCTGTCGCGCATCGCGTCGCCGGCGTCGCGTACCGCGTTGAGTGTCTCATCAGCTGCGGCCATCGCGCCCGCCGCGACGGATTCCATCGGCGCAGAAGCCGGTGGCGCCACGGACGGGGTGACGACACGCGACATCACCGTCCCATCGCCGCCGAGCACTTGTTCGGCCCGCGCCAGCTGCGGAAACAAACCCACACGCAATTGCGTGACCATGAAGCCCAGACACAGCACCACCATCACCGCCAGCGCAGCATTGCGATAAGCAGCCACGAGCCGACGGAAGGGGTTCGCCGGCAAGACGCTGAGCAAGGCCTGGGCCGCCAATAGATGTATCCACACCTGACGGGGTGCGCCACCTTCATGCCAGATCAGCGCAAGGGTCACCAAGCCCAGAAGCGCCCAACGCCGGTCGAACAATCGCGCCACCGCGATCGTAACGATCAAGACCAGGAACAAATCGAGCAAGGTCCAGCGTTTGAGCCAGGTATCGGGAACGTTGTCGACGCCGCGCGCTGACCATAGCTGCCAGCCGGGGGGCAGATGCAGGCGTGCTGACAATTGTTTAACGTCGAGCAACCAGCCTACCGCCGGCAAAGCACCGCGCGCGAGGCGCGAATCGGCCAGCAGATCGAGTGCGCCACGACGTACTTCGACGCCACGCGCCTGTGCGCCGGACTGGGTGATGAATTGTGGCTCGCCGTTCACGCGCACACGGCCGAGGGCCAAGCCCGGCCCGGCATCCAAGCGCCACTGACGGGTGAGTTGTCCGAAAAGATGATCTTGTACGGTCAGCCCGCCGCCATCGAAATCCAGCCACAGATCGCGTTCAAGGCTTAACTGATCGGGCTCGGGTTGCGGATCGCCGCGCCGCTGTTCAACGAACTCCAGTGCATCGGCGCGCGTCATGCGCCACGTTGGCAGCCCCTGCCATGCCAGCGGTGCGCTGGTCTGTCGCGGATCGATTTCACTGCCGCCGCGCACCTCCACCAGGCGCAGGGCAGTACGCGCAGCGAAGGTCCACACTTCTTCCTCTGGCCACGGCGCGGCGGCAGCGGGCGGTGCGAGACGCATGACGGGTGTCTGCTGGCGCGAGTGGAGTTCGATACGCCAATGCCCGGGTCGCAATTGCACACGCAGCACGCCATCGGCCTCAAGACGCGCCGGCAAGGGGCTGCTCAGCTGCATCGGCAGCGCACCGTCGAGCAGCATGCCGGCGGTGCTCCATTCGCGCTGCGCACCGGCGACATCGAGTTCCAGTACGGTGACCACCGTCATGGGCAATTCGTCGATCAGTTGTCGATACACCTTGCGCTCGACGCGATCGCCTTCGGCCACGACTCCGGCTTTGAGCTTAAGCCACAACTGCCCGCCGCTGGCCGCAGCGATACGCGGCTGGAGCGCGCCTTCGACGCGCAACTGCACGACGCCAAGATCGGGCGGTACCTGCAGCAGCTCGGGTAATAACGGCCACTCGAAACGAGCGCGGAGCTGGTGGCGTCCGGGCGGCAGCAATAAGGCGGGACGCCCCTCATGGGCGACGACGACCGCCGGACTGCCATCCACCGTCACACCCTGCGGCCATTGTCCGTCGCCACCGGGCAAGGCCACCCAACTGCGCGCGTAGATGGCCAGCGCGAGATCGAACTCACCGCCATGAGCATCGACTGCGACATTCAACGGTCCACTCCAACTACAGCGCCGCTGGTCGCTATTAAAGAGATAAGGACAATCGTGATCCGGTACACCGTCCAAGGCCCACGACACCCACGGCACGAGCGGTGCGGGCAGGTCGGCTGCTGCCATCCGCTCGACGGCACTGCTGCCAGCTGCGAAGAGTGTGATGAAAAAGATGATCAACGATCTCGACGACATGGTTCTATTCCCTGCTCAGCAACGCCTGCGATGGCGCAGTGTAGCGGCAAGCGACTATGCGAACGCCGTCGCAACACCGACGCGGCGGTCGTAGAGAGCTGAGAGAGGCTTCGCAAATTCGACCTCGGCAAGTTGTGACGCAACCTCACGCCGCCTACTCTGCGGCCGTGAAACATTTGTTGACAGGGAGAGTAACACCTTGAGCTTAACGACAACGCCGCTCTCCCACGCGGGGTCACCGGTGCGACGCGCAGCGCGATTGATGGTCGCGCTCGGCCTGCTGCACTTCGCCGCCGCAACGCTGGCGGCCGTTGCTGGCGAGCCGCCCACCCTGCCGGGTCTCAACGTGGTGAGCAAGTCACGCTGGACACCGACTGCGGTGCGCAAAGTGCTGCGCACCTTCGCCTTTGGCAGCCAGGCAACCGACGCGCAAATCGAGACCTGGGCGGCAATGACACCCCAGGCGGCCATCGTCGAAATGCTGACTTTCGCTGAGCACAATCTACGTCTGTCACCGCCCGACAAGAAACTCGCCAAGGAAGGACTGGAAAAGCGTCGCCAGACCTTGCGTGCACTCGGCAACTTCTGGGCGTCGGGCAACGCCGCCAACATGATCCCCGCCGACGACCGTGAAAACTACGCGCGCGCGACCTACGATGGCGCGATGTTGACCTGGTCAATGGCCGCACGGGTGCGTGGTGGCAATCCGTTCCGTCATCGCATCGGCTACTGGGAGACCAATTTTCATCTGGCGGTCAATCACGAGCGTGGCGTTTCGAACTATCAGCTGGTGCGCTACTACGACGATGTGATGGCATCGCTCGCGCGCGGCGACGGCTACGACGCGGTCATTACTACCGCCGCACTGTCGGCTGCCATCGCGCAGCACTATGGTCATCGCGATAACCGCTACTACGATGGGGAGTGTTATTGCAACGAAGATTTCGCGCGGGAATTCCATCAACTCGGGTTCGGCGTGCTGGGTAGCGGCGATTCGCTTTACCACGAACACGTCTCGATCAAAAACACCGCCGCCGCCTTGACCGGCATGCGCTTCACAACCAATGAAGCGCCCAATGAGTGGGAGGCGGAGAACGTGGTGTTCGATACCGACGGTCACGTGCCGACGCCGGTAGCTATCTTGCATCACACCATTTCCGGCCCCACGGCGCGTGAGAAGATCCGCATGCTCGCGCACGTCGACATCGAGCAGAAAGAGAGTCTCGACAATCTGCCGCTGATGATTGTGCAGAACATCGCCGACGACAACATCTCCGTCAAAGAGGCCACCGCGCTGCGCAAGGCGTGGCGCTCGATGGCCAAGAAAGATCTGTTGCGCTTTCTACGTGCCTATGGGATTTCGACCTTGTTCCACTCCGCTGGGCGCGTCAAACAACTCACCAGTCTCGACCGCTTCATGATCGCGGCCAATCGCTACGCTGACACCAATCTCGAACAATACAGCGACATTCCCGAGATGTGGCGGCTGTACTACGAAGAAGAGGTGATACCCTTTGCACCATGGCACGATGTATTCGGCCATCAGAATGGCGCCGAGACGGCCGGCAGTGCCGAGTTGTTCCGCAAGAATTACCGCCGCGCGACCGACGCCAACTTCAGCTATAGCGTGCAGGACTTAAACGGCACGCAGCGCGCCAAAGACTGGCGCGCAAGCATGCCGCGCGGCACTGGCTATTTGGTCGGCGCGACCGCCGAATGGCTGTGGCAACGTTTTGTGTCCGATGGTTTGAAAAACTTCGGCCCGCTTGAGCGCGCCCATGTCTACGCGCTGCTCGGCTACGGGCGTGACCTCGGCGCCGTACTGCATCCGCAATTCGCAGACACCGCCGTGACGCTGGACGAGCTGGGCCAGGAGCGCGGCAAAGCGTGGCTGGCCAAAGTCTCGGCCGCACGTCTGCCGCTCGAAAGCAAGGACGCAGATATTCGCGTACGCACCAATGACCGTATCGGCGCGGCCATCGATTTCATTATCGCCACACCATTCATGCTCGCCGAGGAAGGACGTTGAAAATGGCACACCAAGCTTCCCGCCGCAGCTTTCTGCGTAACAGCCTGGCACTGGCGGCCGTACTCGGCAACGGCCTGCCCTGCGGCATACGCAATGTACGGGCCGACGGCTTCGCCG
>JANMJF010000724.1:0-11451 GCA_031371245.1 Pseudomonadota bacterium
GAGCTGTTTGCCGGCGATGCCATCGACAGTGCGATGGCAGCGCAAGGGTTAGGCATTGATCCGGCCCGCCTCGCGCCAACCTGGCGCCAGGCGGTCACAGCGCAGCTCAACAATGCCACGCTCAACATACCGCGTGACGACTGGCAGGCGAGTGGTGGCCGAGCCGGTCTGCACACGGAGCACATGGGCCATTTACTGGCTGAAATGCAATTCCTGCAACGCGCCTACCCCGGACTCAAATGGTAATGGCGAGCGCACAGCCCGCAGTGCTCGCGGCAGCGGTGCGCGCCGTGCTGGATGAGGTGTACGACCCTGAGATCCCGATTTTGACCATCGCCGATCTCGGCGTATTGCGCGATGTGCGCGTCGAGGCTGGATGCGTGACGGTGGTCATCACGCCGACTTACAGCGCGTGTCCGGCCATGCACGCTATCGCACAAGACATTCGTAGTGCGCTGGACGCGGCCGGCTATGGCGAGGTGCGGATCGAGACGCAGCTGGCGCCGGCCTGGAGTACCGATCAGCTGAGTGTGGCGGCCCACGCCAAGCTGCGCTCGGTCGGCATCGCGCCGCCGGCCCATCGCTCTACTGACAAACGCGCGCTACTCGGTCAGGACGTGTTATGTCCACGTTGTGCCTCGCATCAGACCGAACGGGTGAGTGAATTCGGGTCGACCGCTTGCAAGGCCTTGTATCGCTGCCGCAGCTGCCTCGAACCCTTCGATTACTTCAAATGTCTGTGAGGAGCCCATGGTCGCTGCTGGATTCCATCGTCTGACGGTCGACCAAGTGCAACGCGAAACCGACGAAGCGGTATGTGTGCGCTTCGAGGTGCCGCTGGCGCTGCGCGCGACGTTTGCCTTCGTGCCGGGGCAGTATCTGACTTTGCGTCATACCATTGGCGGCGAAGATCTGCGGCGCTCCTATTCGATCTGCAGTGGCGTGGATGATGCTTGCCTGCGAGTGGCCATCAAGCACGTCGAAGGCGGGCGCTTCTCGACCTATGCCAACGAGGAACTCAGCGTCGGTGATGTGTTGGACGTGATGCCACCTGAAGGGCGTTTTAATTCAGTCCTGGCAGCCGACAACGACAAGAATTATTTGTGTATCGCCGCCGGCAGTGGCATCACACCGGTATTGTCGCTGGTGAAATCGATGCTCTCGCGCGAGCCACGCAGCCACGTCACGCTCTTGTACGGCAATCAACGCGTCGCCAGCATCATGTTCCGCGACGAACTCGAACAGATCAAAAACCGCTATATGGCGCGCTTTCAGTTGACCCACGTGCTCAGTCGCGAGCACCGCGATGTCGAGATACTGAACGGTCGCATCGATAACCGCAAAGGCGCCGAGCTGTGTCGCAACCTGCTCGATCTGCAAGGCATCGATGAATTTTTCCTATGCGGACCGGAAGCCATGATCGCGGAAGTCTCGCGTGGCCTGCGCAGCGCTGGCGTCGACGCGGCGCGTATTCATTACGAGTTGTTCGGTGCTTCGGCAGCCGATGCGCAAGCAGTCGTCGAGCGCCATCACGCCCGCGCACGACGCTACGCCGGCAAGGTCAGCCGTGTGACGGTCAAAGCCGATGGGCGCGAGACTATTCTCGAACTTTCACCCGACGGCGAGAACATTCTCGACGCCGCGCTCGAGGCCGGTGTCGATCTGCCCTTCGCCTGTAAGGGGGGCGCCTGTGGTACTTGCAAGGCGCGGCTGATCAAGGGTGAAGTCGAGATGGACGTGCGTCATGCGCTCGAAGACAGCGAAATAGTTGCTGGCTATGTGTTGAGCTGTCAGGCCCACCCGCTATCGGACGAAGTGTTGCTCGACTTCGATCAGGCGGTGTGAGCGATGGCTGCTGGGGTCGAGGCCGGGCTGACGCTGGAAGTGGCCTTGCACGCACTGCTTGCGACGCTCGCACCGCGTGCCGGCTCGCTCGCAGTAACGGTGTTCGGCGACAGCATCGCCGCCCACGGCAATAGTGTGTGGCTGGGGGGTTGGGTCACGGTCATGCAGCGCTTCGGCCTCAACGCACGCCAGGTTCGCACCGCGATTTTCCGGCTCGGACGGGAGGGTTGGCTGGTGTCGTCTTTGCGCGGACGGCGCAGTTATTACGCCTTTACCGAATCCGGCGAGCGCCAATACGCGCGCGCCGCCGAGCGCATCTATGCACCTGCGGCGGTGGCTTGGGACGGACACTGGACGCTGGTCACGGGGGTCGGCCTTGAAGCGGCGACGCGCGATGAGATGCGCCGGCGGCTCGGCTGGTTAGGTTTTGGCGCGCTGGGCGGCGGTCTGCTCGCCCATCCCCACGCCGCGCTGGTCACGGTGCACGATGTGCTGCGCGAACTCGGCTGCGAGCAACAAGTGGTGGTGTGGCGTGCCACACCGAGTCTCGATGCGCCGCTCGCTGAACTGGTGCGCGTGAGCTGGCGTCTTGACCAACTGGCGGTTCGATTCGAGCAATTCATCACACGCTTCGGCGTGTTTGAATCCCTGCTCGCGGCGTTGCCCGACCCTGAACCCGGCGACGCTTTTGTGTTGCGTACATTGCTCATCCACGAATACCGTCGCATCCTCTTGACCAGCACCGAGTTGCCACCGGCTTTGCTGCCTGAGTCGTGGCCAGGACATGCGGCGCGTGCTTTGACCGCCCGCCTGTATCGCCGCCTGCATGGTGCCGCCAGCGAATACTGTTGCTTCGCGTTGGAAAACGGTGCGGGACCTTTGCCGGCACCGACGGCGGCGTTTCGCCAGCGCTTTGGTGGGCTGCCCGAATATGTCAATTAAAGCCTCGCTCTGTCACCGCCTCGCGACGATGTCCCACGTCCGATTACTGCTAGGATAGCCAACGGATCGGAAGCGCGAACTGCGTCGTCTTGGGGACGGCAAGAGGAGGATGGAGATGGCAGCGGTGCGACCCGAGTTGCGAGCAGTGTCGGCGATGCCCGGCCCGCGAGGCCTGCCGGTGGTCGGCAATCTCTTTCAGATCGATTTCGAGTCCTTTCATCAATATCTGGAACGTTGGGCCGCAGAGTTCGGCCCGCTCTATCGGATCCGCATGGGGCCACGCTCGATCGTGGTGACCAGCGATGCCGACACCATTAAGCGCATGCATCGTGAGCGGCCGGATATTTTTCGTCGCACCAAACGCCTGGCTGAGGCGATCGAGGAGATGGGTTTCAACGGCCTGTTCTCGGCCGAAGGGGACAACTGGCGACGCCAGCGCAAGCTGGTCGCGATGGCACTCAATACTGCCCACTTAAAACCCTTCTTTCCGAAACTGAAAGTCACTATCGCGCGCCTGCTGGCGCGCTGGGAACGGGCCGCAGCCACCGGTGCGAACGTCGATCTGTGTCGGGATCTCATGCGCTTCACCGTCGATGTCACTACCCAACTCGCGTTCGGTATCGACGTCAACACCATCGAGACCGACGGGCCGGTCATTCAGCAGCAGCTCGACAAAGTCTTTCCGGTACTGAACTGGCGAATCAATGCGCCGTTTGCCTATTGGCGCTATTTCCGCCTGCCGCAAGACCGCGCCCTGGATCGCGCCCTGGCCGACATCCAGGTTCAGGTCGATGCGATGATCGCCGACGTGCGCCGGCGTATGCAGGCCGATGCCGGTCTGTTCCAGGCGCCAACCAATTTCCTCGAAGCCATCATCGCCGCCAAACAATCCGAGGGCGTCGAATTATCCGATGCCGATATTTTCGGCAACGTCTGCACTTTGTTGCTGGCGGGTGAAGACACCACTGCCAATACCATCGCCTGGGCGATCAATTATTTCATCGAGTATCCGGCACTGTTTGCCCGCGCACGCGCTGAAGTCGACGCCGTGCTGGGCGCGGCCTTGCTGCCGGGCGAAATTGAACACACCGCGCAACTGCCGTTCATCGAGGCTTTCTACAACGAGACCATGCGTTTGAAGCCGGTCGCGCCGCTGACCGCCATGGAACCGCTCGAGGACGTTGAGCTACTCGGCTATCGCATTCCCAAGGGCACCATCGTGATGATGCTGACCCGCCGCATCGCCGTCGACGAGAGGCGCTTCGGTCACGCCAGCGAGTTCGACCCTGATCGCTGGCTCAAGAGTGACGCCGAACGTGGCTGTCCCCATGACACCAGCGCCTTCGTGCCCTTTGGCACCGGCCCGCGCTTCTGTCCGGGACGCAATCTCGCGCTGCTCGAGATCCGCACCGCACTGGCGATGTTATGTCGCAATTTCGACGTGACCTTGGCCAATGGTGCGCAGCCGGTGGAAGAACGCTTGGCGTTCACCATGATGCCGAGAAATCTTATGGTGCGCTTGCATAAGCGCGAAGCTAACGAGGAGAAACGCTCATGAAAATGTTTGCAGGTACGGTGGTCGCCGGGCTGCTGGCGACAAGCGTGGCGCTGGCCACTGAATGTGGCGATGACAGCGGGCCGCACGCGGCGCTCGACAATTATCTCAAGGCCATGCAGTCGCATAATTTCAACAAGGCCTATGAATTTGTCACGGCCAGGATGACCGACGGCAAATCGCGCGAGGACTGGGCCGCGCAGCAGAAGCTGTTTTATGAGGGCGGGGAGGTCAACATCCTCGATATCGACATTCGCAAATCGCAAGGCACGGATGACGACGCGAGCTGCGCGAAGAAGGCCAACGTACCCAACATCCTGAAGTCACGCGACAAGTTTAATAACCAGGGCACGACTGAGTTCGAGGTTTATCAGGCGGTCAAGGACGGCGAGGTCTGGAAGGTCGATTCTCAGGAGACCTTGTTCGACGCCGCCGGCGTGCAGAAGTGGTTTCCGGGCGAGAAGGTGCCAGCGTTCAAGGATCAGTATTGAGAAGGGGTGAAAAACTCGTAGGTGCGAATTTATTCGCAGATTCAATTGCAGAGCGCCGGAATGAATGTGCGAATGAATTCGCACCTACAGGGGGGGCAGCTAAGCTGCCTTCGCCATCTTATCCAGAGCCTGGCGGTGATCTGGAAAATGCACCAGCATGCTTGCGCAGAATTTGCGCATGGCGGCCGCCTGGTAGACCTGTAGATTCGGTTTGGGCTTTTTCAGCTTCTCGGCAAAGCGACCCATGCCGGCCAGGATGCAGAACCACGAGGTTGGGCTATAAACCTGGCGCCCGGCCTGTGACTTCAATTCGGCCAGCAGATCGCCACCGTGATCCCAGATGTAGAGAATACGTTCGAGATCCGGTGTCAATTTGGTGTGTTCGCGCGCATTGATCCAGTAGTCGGTATCGCTGCGCGAATTCAACTTGTAGTGGGTGAAGACGTAGTTCTTCACGCCATCGAAAATCAGATTGACCTTGTCGTTGAAGTCGGCGCGGTAGCGTGCGCTGAAGCCGCCTTGTTCATAGCGGGTCATGAACGTGTCGACCGTGTCCTGCACGATCATGAGTGCGGTGGCCTCGAGCGGTTCGATGAAGCCTTGGGACAGACCGACTGCCAGGCAATTGCGCACCCAGGATTTCTCCATACGACCAACACGCATTTTGAGATGGCGCGCTGCGGTCGGTGAATCGAGCAGACCCAGGTGCGCGCGCAACTCGTGCTCAGCGGCGTCCTTGTCGAGGTAGGACGAAGCGTACACGTAGCCGTTGCCGTAGCGGTTGGTCAGCGGGATCTTCCACACCCAGCCGTATTTGAGCGCTGTCGACAGCGTCTCAGACGGCAACGAGCCATCAGCATCGAGCGGCGTCGGCATCGCCACTGCGCTGTCGTTGAAAAGAATGTTTTGGTAGGAGATGAAGGGCACGGCCAGGGTCTTGCCGATCAAGAGGCTGGCGAAGCCCGTGCAGTCGATGAAAAAATCGGCCTCGATTGCACCGTGTTCCGGCGTCGTGACGCCGGCGATATCGCCGTTGTCGTGGCTGCGTACCTGGTTGACAGTGCCGGTCAGGTGCCGCACTCCACGTGCGGTCGCAAAGCGTTTGAGAAAATCGCCGATCAGCGCTGCGTCGAAGTGATAGGCGTAGTCACAGCGGTAGCGAGTCTGATCGTCAGGCAAGGGCGCCAACCGCTGCTCCGAGAGAAAATTCGAGATAAAAAAAGTATCGGGATGGGCGTGTACATCGAAGTTTTTACTGCGCAACGACGCATTGTGGAAAAACGCCCGAATCGGGCCGTCGTCGCTGTGGGAGAAAAATGGGTGGTAATAGCTCGGGTGGCCCGGCTGCGTTGACCAGCCGGGGAAGCGGATGCCGCACTTGTAGGTGGCATTGCAGTGACGCATCCATTCCGCCTCGGATACGCCGATACGATCAAAGAAGCGGCGCATCTTGGGCGTTGAGCCTTCACCGACGCCGATGATGCCAATCGCGTCGGACTCCAGCAGAGTGATGTTGAAGCCATGTTTGGCCCAACCATGCACGAGCAAGGCGGCGGTCATCCAGCCGGCGGTACCGCCGCCGACGATGAGAATGCGTTTCGTTCGATTGAGTTCGTCAGTCATGGTCGGTGACCTTGTGCCTTACTTATCGCGCATCAGTGCGGGTAATGCGCCCGATGGTTCGCAAAGGCCAATAATGCCCGAAGTCACACAAGCCTGGCGCAAAAGAAAGCGCGAGGTGGTTGCCCACCCCGCGCCGTTTGAGTCAGGGACTCGAGTGTCGGACTAGGTGCCGAGACGACGCATAGCCGCTTGGGTGATGTAGTCGGCGATGAACTTGTTGGGTTCGACCTGATCGTAGCCCGACTTCCAGCCACCCTGGCAGGTCTCGGACTGGCAGAAACGAGTGACACGCTTCGACTGAATGTCGTTGCTCACCACCCAGTTCCAGCTCCACTCGGTGCGACCATCAGCCGCCTTACGCGTGTGATCGCCGTAATCTGGCACGCCCGGCTTGCCCTTGTCCTTGTTGGTATCGTAATGAGCGAAGCCCGGCTCGAAGGACTTCCAGATCTCGCCACGGCGGTCGTAGGAAATCGCCTGCGGGTATTCGATGTTACGGGCATCGAGGTAGATGCGGCGCTTCGACAGCGGTGCACGGGGAAAGCCGGTCGGCTCGCCTTCGAGCACGATGATTTCCGGAATGAGCGACTTGCCGACGTTGTAATAGGTGGTGCCCTTCGGCCCGCCGACGGTCGGATGCTCGTAATTCGGCTGATCAGCGCGCCACTGGTAGTGCATCGCACCCAGGAACGGGCCACGATGAATGATCTTCCAGTTGCCCCAGGTCAGCATCGGGTCGCCAGCGGCCCATGCATCCGAGAGGAACAGGTTGATACCGGCGACGAGCGGCTCGAAACGCTGGTTGGTCGGGAAGCGGCGCACGCGCTTGAAGGCCGGCAGGTAACCGTACAGCTCCGGGAACTTGGCCTGGTCGTAGTACCACTCGTTCATGAACGCGGTACCCTTGATGTCGTTCGGCGAGCTGAACCACACGGACTGGTAACGGATCTTGTCTTCGTGACCCTTGAGGGTCGTACCACCACCCGCCGACGCTGGATTCACCAGCCCCTGGGTCTGCTGCTGCGCCCAGATCAAGTCGTACTTGTATTGGACCTCACCCTCGGGGTCGAGCGCCGAGATTGGCACCGTGAAGATATCCTGGTCATGACGGCCCCAGGACAGGGTCACGTTGGCGATACATTCTTCGCCAGTCTTGGCTTCCGGGAAGGGATGGCCGCCGATCCACGGCTTGCCGTCCTTGGTGTAGACGTTGCCATCTTTGCCGAACTCCGCCTGGCCCCAATTTTTGAGGGTGGCATCGAGGTAGTAGGGCGGGAATTGCGCGACGGTCTCGGTCTGGGTCGGCAGGATAAAGAAGGTGCGGCCATCCTGGCTGACTTCCTGGAACAACATCGGGTCGATCAGGTCTTGTACCAGCTCGACATTGTCCTTGCTGATGGTATCGCCAACCTTGATCTTGCCCTTGGTGTAGGCCGCGATGTCAGTCAGTTCTTCCGGGTAAGCCTTGAAGCTGTCGCCGGAATGGGCCATCAAAGGCCACAGCGCGCTCAGGATGCCGGCGCTGCCGAAACCCTTGGCGGTTTTTTCCATGAATTGGCGTCGGCTATAGTCATGGTCGTATTTCTTGATATGCATAATTTCCCCTGCTTTTCCGAAAAATTCGGTAGTTTTTGGAGCACGGAATATCGGACAACTTCCGCTAGCGCTCCCGAATAACGAAGCACGCGTGTGTCGTTACTTACGCAAGGTAGCGTAAGGCGACACCCCGGTTCGATATTTTGCACCAGCCAGTGCGGATATGCGAACTCATTGCTAAGTGCCGCGCAGGGCGCGAAGGGTTCATTCCCTGCCGCACGAGTCTGCGGCCGACGTCGGCGCAAACGGCGATTTCCAGTAGCATGACGGCACTCATAGTCAGCGGAGCACGCGCATCATGGTGACGGCGATCGTACTCATACAGACCCGCCACGGGCGAACCAAGGACGTTGCCGAGGCCCTTGCAGCATTTCCCGAAATTTCCGAGGTCTATTCGGTCGGTGGCAGCTACGATGTGGTGGCGCTGGTAAGGGTCAAGCAGAACGAGGATATCGCCGACATGGTGACCGAGCGTATGGTCGCGGTCGACGGTATCGAGCGGACCGAAACCATGATCGCGTTCAAAACCTATTCGCGGCACGATCTGGAAAACGTGTTCTCACTCGGCCTCGAGTGACAGCCCGCGACCGGTCTTTGATGTCTGCCATTGCCATTCCCTACGGCGCCTATTGGTGTACGCCTTTCGCACGCTGGCAGGGCAGTCTGGCGCATCTCCACAGCATACGTTTTGCCGCCCAGGTGGCGCGCGACAGATTGCGCCGAGCGAATTCGATTACGGTGTACTTGGTCTGACGGTCCCGCAGCGTCATTGTTTCTACGGACTGCCGTGGCTGACGGGCCAGATGGGCGCTGGGCATATCGCTGGGCCGACCATCATGCAGGCCTGTGCGACCAGTGCGCGGGTGCTGACGCAGGCCGGCCAAGAGGTCGCCAGTGGCGCGGCCAACTGCGTGCTGACCATCACTACCGATCGTGTTTCCAACGGTCTGCATATCTATTACCCCAATCCCCTCGCTGCGGGCGGCAGCGGCGAGACCGAGGACTGGGTGCTGGGTAATTTCGAACGGGATCCGCTGGCGGGCGGCAATATGCTGACGACCGCCGAGAACTGCGCGCGCCGCTGGAAGGTCTCGACCGAGAGGCAGCATGCCGTGGTATTGCGCCGCCATCAGCAGTATCTCCAGGCCGGTCTGCCCGATGCCGAGGGCCGCAGCTTTCACAGTCGTTACATGATGTTGCCTCTGGCGGTGCGCGATCCGGGCGGGAAGCGCGTGATCGCGACCTTGCAGGGCGACGAAGGGGTGCATGGCACCACGGCCGAAGGTCTCGCTCGCCTCGAACCGGAGACCGGCGCCAATCTTGAGACCATGAACAACTACGGCTGCTCACTGATCTGGGGCCATCCCCAGGCACCGACCGGCATGCGCGCGATCATCGAGTTGATCGAAGAGCTGGTACTGCTGGGGGCGGTTACGGGCTGTTCCACGGCTGTGCCGCCGGCGATAGCGCGATGGCGATGGTGTTGCGCGTGCATTGACGAATGTCCGAATTCATTCGGACATTCCTGTGCGATCCTGGCTAGCCCAGCCTCAACGGCGCAGATCCAAGGTAAACGGCATATCCACTGCGACCTCCGGCGTTCGCCACTCGTAGTCACCCTGGTTATGCCCCTGCCGCTCAAAGCGCGCCAGCCGTCGCGCTTCCGCTGCGCGCGCATTGACCGGATAGTCTTCATAGCTGCGTCCACCGGGATGGGCAACGTGATAACGGCAACCACCGATGGCGCGGCGGTTGGCGATGTCGATCAGATCGAATACCAGCGGGTTGTCGGTGCGGATGGTTGGATGCATGCCTGACGGCGGATCCCAGGCCTTGAAACGCACACCGCCGACATAGTTGCCACGCACACCGGTCGGCTGCAAGGGCAGCGGGCGGCCGTTACAGGCCACGCCGTAACGTTCGGGTACGAAACCCGTTACTTCCACTTGCAGGCGTTCCACCGAGGAATCGACATAGCGCGCTGTGCCGGTGGCGCTGTTCTCTTCGCCCAGTACATGCCAGGGCTCAAGCGCGGTGCGCAAGGTCAGTTCCATGCCGCAATGGGCGATGGAGCCGAAGCGCGGAAAGCGAAATTCGAAGAACGCTTCGTACCAGGCGCGATCAAAACCGTAACCGCGTGCGCCCAGTTCGTCGATGACGTCGCTGAAATCCTTCCACACGAACCACGGCAGCATGAAGCGATCGTGGAGTTGTGTGCCCCAATGGATGAGTTTATGCGTGTAGGGCTTATCCCAGAAGCTCGCCACCAGCGCGCGCAGCAAGAGCATCTGAGTCAGGCTCATGCGCGCATGGGGCGGCATTTCAAAGGCGCGGAATTCAAGCAGGCCGCGGCGACCACCACTGTGGTCGGGTGAGTAGAGCTTGTCGATACAGAATTCGGCGCGATGGGTATTGCCGGTCAAATCGATCAGCTGATTACGCATCACGCGATCGACCAGCCACGGTGGCACGTCGTCGTTGCCCATCGGGATCTGGCGCAGCGCGATCGCCAGTTCGTGCAAGCGATCGTCGCGCGCCTCGTCGACTCGCGGCGCTTGACTGGTGGGGCCGATGAAGAGTCCCGAGAACAAGTACGACAGCGACGGATGGTTCTGCCAGAAGCGCACCAGACTGCCGAGCAGATGCGGCCGGCGCAATAGCGGCGAGTCGGCCGGCGTGGTGCCGCCGAGGGTGACGTGGTTGCCGCCGCCGGTGCCGGTGTGGCGACCGTCGAGCATGAATTTCTCAGTCGCCAATCGCGCGTGGCGTGCCCGCTCGTAGAGCGTGGTGCTGAGTTCCACCAGTTCGTCCCAGCTTGAGGATGGGTGCACATTGACTTCGATGACCCCCGGGTCGGGGGTGATCTGCAGCAAGGCCAGACGCGGATCGCGGGGCGGCTCGTAGCCCTCGATCACCACCGGCTGCTGGAGTTGGGCGGCCGTCGCCTCGATGGCGTGGATCAATTCAACATAGTCGGCGAGTGCCACCAACGGCGGCAGGAACACATGCAAACGCCCATCGCGAAGCTCGGTGCAAAGCGCGGTGCGCACCAACGCGTCGTCGTCGGGCTGCTGGCTGCTGAGCGTCGCCGCGCGCGGCGGTGGCTGTCTGTACCAATGGCGCGGCATCAGCGGCTGCGGCGACGCGAAGGGATCGCTGACCGGTGGCGTTTCGCGCTCCAGATCGACCGCCGCCGGCAGGGAACTCACCGGCAGACGCAGACCCAGCGGCGAGTCACCGGGGAGCAGGTATAGCTGCCCGCGCCGCAATGGCCAGGGACTACTACGCCAGCCACCGTCCAGGCCACGGGCGAGGGGCAGTACATAACCCGCCGGTCGGTGCAGCGCGCCCTCGAACAAGCGTCGCAGCCGCGCCCGTTCCACCGGACTCGCGAGCCGC
>JANMJF010000763.1:0-1815 GCA_031371245.1 Pseudomonadota bacterium
CAAAGCCGCCGCAAAACGGTTTTCAACCCTGGATCTGGTCGCACAACTCGAAAAGGCCGATGTGCCTTGCGCCAAGGTCAATCGTCTTGATGAAGTGGCCGACGATCCCCGTGTCAGCCACAACCACAGCGTGATCGAATACGAGCACCCGCTCGGCGGACGCATCCGTCAGGCGCGTGCCCCGGCGATTTTCGATGGCGAACCGCTGGGCATACGGCGCCCTGCGCCGGCGCTAGGTGAGCACACCGAGGAGTTGCTGTTGTCGGTCGGTTGTTCGAGCAGCGACATCGAAGCTTGGCAGCGGTCCGGCGCCATCGGCTGACGCAGGACGGTCGGCGGCAGGGCGAACCCACAGCGCACGCTTCTTCTCCGAGTGAACCGGCGAATACCGACTGCCAGCGCAGTTCGCGCCTGGTCAGGCAGGCATCCCCGGCAGCGCGTTCAGCAGCCGTCAGCGGCTCAAACGAGCAGACGTGCCTGCATGCGCGCCATGACCGCGATGGCTTGCGCGACCATGGCGGGAATAAAAGCCGCCACATCAATGAGCTCGGTGAGCGCACCGGCTACCTGTCCGCAGGGCAGGATGCCGCCTTCCATGTCGCCGTCGCGTTGGCCGGCGATCAGGCGTTCGTCCTTGAAGCGGGTGAGATCTTCTTCGGTCACATGCGCTTGATGTTCGAACTCGGCGAGCTCGGCAATGGCACGACTAGGCAACACGCGTGACGGGCCATACAAGGCCTGGAACAGAATGTCTTCGCCTTCCTGCGCAGCGAGAATGCGCGCCGCGTAATTGGGATGCCAGTCGGGATTGTCGCGGCTGGCGACAAACCGCGTGCCGAGCGCAACCGCCTCGGCGCCCATCGCGAGCGCGGCGGCCAGGCCGCGTCCGTCGCGTACGCCACCGGCCAGGATCACTGGGCAGTTCACCGCCTCCGTTACGCTCGGCCCCAGCACGAAGGTATGCACCGGCCGTGCATGGGTGTGACCGCCGGCTTCATAGCCCGATGCGATCAGCATGTCGACACCATCGGCGACCGCACGCATTGCCTGACGCGTGCCACCGACCTTGTGAATATGGATAAGGCCCGAGCCTTCAATCATTTTGCGCGCGCCACCCGGCGCACCGGCCGAAGTGGTGATGACACGCAGGCGTTTGGCGATTTCGCGATCCTTGGCGGCATCGACCACCGCTTGCACATAGGCCGCGCTAAACGGTGGCACATTGCCGTGCTTGTCGGTGCCGACCGGGATATTGACCGCGAAGGGTTGGTCGGTGAGCGCGCACGCCTCTTCGATATAGCCGCGCAGCTTGGCCGCACCCGCTCGCGGTTCTTCGCTGATGCCGGGAATGCTGACGGTGCCGAGCCCGCCGGCGTTAGACACAGCAGCCGCGAGCGCCACGGTTTTGTAGGGGCCGAGCCCTTCCTGCATGATCGGATGGGCGATGCCGAGCAGTGCAGTAAAGCGGGTGGCAATGCGCGTCATGACTTGAACGTCGCCCACTCGGAGACCGGCGCGCGTTCGCTGACCAGGGTATTTTCGATGGCGCTGGTGTCTTCGTAGCCGAGCGACATGCCGCACAACACTTTCTGCTCTGGGGCTAAGGCAAGTTCACTGCTGATGATGCGATAAAACTGCGCGAAGGCGAATTGTGGGCAGGTGTGCAGACCATGACCGCGCGCGGCGGTCATGAGATTGCCTAAGAACATGCCGTAGTCAATCCATGCCGCGTAGCCGAGAGAACGATGGATGGTGAAGATCAAGCCGACCGGTGCGTCGAAGAACAGGAAGTTGCGCGCATGCTGGGCATGGGTG
>JANMJF010000016.1:0-3033 GCA_031371245.1 Pseudomonadota bacterium
GACCCAGTTTCTAGCATTGGGTACACACTTGGGCACACAAACAAATATCGGATTCAGGTGGAAGTTGCCATCCCTTGGCACACACGAAACATCGAGAAATATGGGATTTTCCGCTGGAATTGGCTATCTCTGGATCTCGTCGGACCTCTCTCCAGGTTCTGCACCTGCTCGCGCATCTGCTCGATCAGCACTTTTAGATTGACTGCCGCCCCGGCGGTGTCGATATGCGCTGACTTCGAGCCCAGCGTGTTGGCCTCGCGGTTCAACTCCTGCATGAGGAAGTCGAGCCGTCGGCCGACGGCTTCGTCCAGGTCGAGCACCCGTGCCACTTCCTCGACATGGGCGCCGAGGCGATCGAGTTCCTCGGCGACGTCCAGACGTTGCAGCAGTAGCGCACATTCCTGCTCTACGCGCGATTCGTCCAGGCCGTCGGCGAGGTCGCGGATGCGTTGTTGGTAGCGATCGCGGATGACTTCGATGATTTCCGGCACGCGCGTCTCAAGCACCACTATCTGATCGCGTACACCGGCCAGGCGCGACAGCATCATGACCTTGAGCTTATCGCCTTCGCGGCGACGGCCGTCGAGGAATTGATCGAGCGCGTCGTCAAGGGTGTTCAACACCAGCTTGGCGGTGGCGTCGAGATCGACTTCTTCGACCTCGGTCACACCCGGCCAACGCAACACGTCCAAAGGATTGATAGCAACATCTTCGCCGAGCATCTCGGCGATGTGCTGAGCGGCCCGCACCACTTCATTGGCGGCGCGTTCGTTGATCTTGAGGGCTTTGAACGAAGTGCGGGCCGTGTCGAAACGCAGGGTGCAATCGAGTTTGCCGCGCTTGACCGCAGCGGCGATGCGTTCGCGCACCGCACTTTCCAGGCTGCGGAAATCTTCCGGCAGGCGCACGAAGATCTCGGCGTAGCGGTGATTGACCGAACGCAGTTCCCATGCGCCGCGGCCATAGTCCGCGTCGAATTCGACGCGCGCGAAGGAAGTCATGCTGAGCGGCATCGTGAGGGGCTCCGGATTTGTCTCTAACCAGGACGGCAGTGGCCGCATCTTAGCGGCTGCCTGTCAGCGGGCAAAGCCAAGGCACACCGCGCAGCCTATAATGCCTCGACCTTCCTTCAACGAGAGACTCGATGGCAACCCGACCCAGCGGCCGCACGGCCGAGCAGATGCGCGACGTACGTTTCACCCGTGGCTATACCCGTCACGCCGAAGGATCGGTGCTGATCGAGTTCGGCGACACCCGTGTGCTGTGCACCGCCAGCATCGAGTCCCGTGTGCCACCCTTCCTGAAGGGCAGTGGTCGCGGCTGGGTGACGGCGGAATACGGCATGTTGCCGCGCTCGACCAATTCGCGCATGCGGCGCGAGGCAACCTCGGGTCATCAGGGCGGTCGCACCTTGGAAATCCAACGTTTGATCGGTCGGTCGCTGCGCGCGGTGGTCGATCTCGCGGCCCTGGGCGAGAACACCATCACGCTCGATTGCGACGTGCTGCAGGCCGACGGCGGCACACGCACAGCATCGATCACCGGCGCCTATGTCGCGCTCGTTGATGCCGTCGATACCTTGCTGAAAAACGGCAAGCTCAAGGCCAGCCCTCTGCATGGCGCGGTGGCGTCGGTGTCGGTCGGCATCTACAACGGCGTGCCGGTACTGGATCTCGACTACGCCGAGGACTCCAACGCCGAAACCGACATGAATGTGGTGATGAACAACGCCGGTCATTTTGTCGAGGTGCAGGGTACGGCCGAAGGCCATGCCTTTCGGCGCGAAGAAATGAACGCCATGCTCGACTTGGCGGCGGGCGGCATCATGCGTTTATTTGAGCTGCAGGACGAGGCGCGGGCACGCTGACCATGGAATGGGTGTTGGCCAGCGGCAATGCCGGCAAGCTGCACGAAATTGCCGCGATGCTCGATGGCCTCGCCATTACCGTGCGCGCGCAGTCGCATTTCGGTGTGACGCGTGTCGAGGAGACCGGCTCGACTTTTGTCGAGAACGCGATCATCAAGGCACGCCATGCCGCGCGCCACAGCGGCCGTCCGGCATTGGCCGATGATTCCGGCATCGTGGTCGATGCGCTCGCCGGCGCGCCGGGCGTTTACTCAGCGCGTTATGCCGGCGTCGATGCCAGCGACGAAGACAATCTGCGCAAGCTGCTGGCGGCGACCATGCACTTGCCGGACGATGCGCGCGACTGCCGCTTTGTGTGTGTGATGGTGGCGATGCGCGATGCTGACGATCCCTTGCCCTTGATCGCCACCGGCTTATGGCCAGGGCAGTTATTGCGCGCGCCACAGGGTGCGGGCGGTTTTGGCTACGACCCGATCTTCCTCGTGCCGAGTCATAATTGTTCGTCCGCCGAGCTGCCAGGCGCGCTCAAGAATGAGTTGAGTCACCGTGGCCAGGCCCTGCGTGTGTTGCGCGCGCAGCTCGCGAGCGATGGTGGTTGGCGATGAGCGGCGCGCCCATCGGTCTGTACGTGCACCTGCCGTGGTGCGTGCGCAAATGTCCATACTGCGATTTCAATTCCTACCAAGCGCGCGGTGCGCTGGCCGAGCAGGTCTATGTCGACGCACTGCTGCGCGATCTCGACACCGAGTTGCAGCGCATGGCGCCGCCCGCCATCGGCAGCGTGTTTATTGGCGGCGGCACACCCAGCCTGTTCAGCGCCAAGGCCATCGCGCGTTTACTGGCAGGCCTGCGGGCGCGCACGCATTTCGTCGATGACATCGAGATCACCCTTGAAGCCAATCCCGGCAGTGCCGAGACCGCGCGCTTTTGCGGTTATATCGAAGCAGGCGTCAATCGTCTGTCCCTCGGCATTCAGAGTTTCGACCCGGTCCAGCTCACGCGCCTGGGGCGCGTGCACGACGCGCACGAAGCCCATGGTGCGATCGCGATGGCGCGCGCAGCGGGCTGCACCAATCTCAATCTCGATCTGATGTTCGGTCTGCCCGAGGCGGCGCCGGGCGACAGCCTGCGCGATCTGGAGCAGGCCATCGCCCATGGGCCAGAAC
>JANMJF010000023.1:0-2114 GCA_031371245.1 Pseudomonadota bacterium
GGTGGCCGTACCACTGCGCAAGTCCAATGCGAACCTGTCGGAATCACTGCTACTGGCGGCACCGTCGAAAAAGCCCGGGCCGTTGTTTGCACTATTATTGCTGAGCGCGCGATTGATGCTCTGGCGCTCATAGCTCAGATCCATGCTACCGAGCGAGCCAAACGTATGGGTGACGTGCGGCGCCAATTCATAGGATGTCACGTCGTTCAAGTTGCCGTTGGTGCCGCGGTCGATGCGACTGAAACTGAGGCGGTTGTCGATGCTCTGTTGTGACATCCGGCTGTTTATGTCAAAAAACAGCCAATTCTTCACCAAGGTGCTGTCGACCGCCGCCTGCAATTGATTATTGCCGCCGTCGAATTGGCTTTGATCGGCGAAGAATCGCTGCTGACGGTTGAAATCGATGCTCGAGGTGAGTCGCGCGCTCTTGCCGCGCACCGACACCCCCGGCGTGACGGTAGTAATAAAGTCACCGCTGCGGTCGTGGGCGGACAGGCGTACGTTGTCGGTATAGGTCTCTTCAATAGCTAAGCGCGGTATGACTTTCCACTCGCCGGCCTCGACGGCCGAGCCCAGCAAGCCCAGGCCGGTCGCCGCGACAACACACAGCTTGGTCTTGAGGCCGGCCATCGTCACGCTAATGATCCCCACTCATGTGCTTCAACGGGAGTGGTAATAGTAGGAACCATAATAATCATAGGACGCTGCGGCAGCCTGCTTGCCCTTGTTTAATATGACCCCGGTGATGGTGACGCGATCAAGTCGCTGCAGCGCTTCGCGGATGGTTTCGTGTTTTGTGCTGCCAGCCTCCGCCACCAGAACAACCTGGCCGACCAACGGCGCCAGCGCGCTGGCAGTGGTGGTCGCGAGCACGGGGGGCGAATCGAACAACACCACTCGGTCGTGATAGCGGCGCGCGATCTCATCGGCCAGTTCGCGCATCCGCATGCTGGCCAGCAGTTCGGTGCTGCCATCACGCTTGGTGCCGACTGGCAATACGACCAGATTGCGCAGATTGGTGCGCACCAGGAGATCCTCCAGACGCAGATGCGGTGACGAAAGCAGATCAAAGAGTCCCTTGCGATCAACCACGCCCAAGGCACGACTCAGGTCGCGCTTCATGATGTCGGTGTCAACCACCAGGATGGTGTGGTCGACCTCCATCGCGAGGCTGATGGCCAAGTTGACCGAGGTAAAGGTCTTGCCTTCACCCGGTACTGAGCTCGTGATCAGGATGAGATTGGACGGCCGATTGCTATTCAACGCGCCGGAAGTCATGTTGCCGAGCACGCGGCGCTTGATGTGTTGATATTCCTCGGACTGACGAGTCATCGGCTGGTCGGGCGTCAGAAAGCCGCCCGCCGCCAGGCGAGCAAAATCTATGTTGACGAAATTATTGTTGGCGAATGCCGGCTCTTGCGCGCTCGGCGTGACTGCCACACTGACGCTCGCGGCCGACGCCGGGCTGAGCAGCGGTGGCACATCGACAACGCTGACCGGCGCGGTGGGCACTGCGTCACTGCTTTCGCTCGGCGGTTGCGCCGGCACAAGCGCAATTGCGCCGTCAACCGCCGGCTCGGTCCCCGCGACGATCTTATCCATTGCCCGTTCTATAGAACTCATGCCTTGGCCTCGAGCAGGGAAACAATGCGCGCGTTCAGATTGAAATGAAGCGCTTCCAGCGTCACGAGACTACCGTAGATTGAGATCAAGCCGAGCAACATCAGCGCAAATACCGCCAGCTCCATGCGCCGCTCGGTACGCTGGCGCTCACTGAACACCAGCGACACTGTGCCGAGGATCGGCAGCTGCGTGATTTCTTTCAGTTCGTCGGCGGAATAGAAGCGCGGGTTTATTTGCGACAGCAGGAATGCGAGCGCGACCCCAGCGCCTAACGCGGCAACCAGCACCATGCTCATCATCTGGACACGGTTCGGTCCAATGGGAAGTATGGGCACACGCGGCGGGTCGATGACCTTGAGCTTGACGTCATCGGCCTGTTGATCGACTTCCTGAGACAGCCGTGCCGACTCCCGTCGTCTCAGCAGCTCGTCATACTGTTGCTTGTTGAGGCCGTAATCACGGTCGAGTCGTTTAAGCTCGGCTTCGATTTC
>JANMJF010000043.1:0-8092 GCA_031371245.1 Pseudomonadota bacterium
TATGGTCGAAGTTTGCGCCAGGGTATTGACGAGCGGAGTGGTGGTCAATGGCAATACTTTTGGGGGTAAGCCGCGCACCTAGAAGACGCACGAAGATTCGTTAAGAAGTCCTGCGGCAGGTGGCGTTTGACGCTTGTCGACCTGGCCGATGCCTGTCCATCGCGGTTCTGAGACGACTGCGGGTGGAGACGGCGGTCGTGGTCGGCGATGAAATCTATTTCGGAGATAGGAGCGGACGTATGTTGGCGCTTGTCTCCAATTTGGGATCTGCCGGGACGGCGTCGGTTAGGAGCTGACAAAGCTTGTCCTTGCCACTAAGCTTAGTCGGACAGCATTCCCGAAAAAGGGTCGCCATGTTGACAGTTCGCAGTGCTTATCACGTCACGCACATGGTCAAGGATCTCGAGGCCGCGACCGAGCTCTACAAGCGTGTTTTCCAACCGCCTATCCAGTTCGACGGCTTCCACGAGGGCGAGAATCGCGACGCTTCATTTGCCAGCGTTTCCGATGCCTATATCGAATTATTTGCCCCCCGCGATGTGGCAGCGCCCAATCCCGCCTCGAACGGCGCGCGTTATATTCAACGCGCAGGCGAGGGCCTCTGCAATTTCGGCTGGCTCGTCGAGGATGAAATCCCCGCAGCGATCCGCTTCTGTGAGGAGCAAGGATATTCCTTGGTCTACGTTGCCGGGCCGACACGCTACGCGTTCTTCGTCCACCCCAAACAGGCGCACGGCATGATGCTGGAAATTGCCGGAGAAACTATCCCTGACGATCCGCGCCTCGAATCTGGTTGGGCTGAACGATGGCGGGACAAACATCCGCTGGGTATCGAGCGTATGAATGCCGTGACCTATGCTGTGCGAGACATCGATGGCGCGCTTGGTCTATTGCAGAAATTGACCGGTGCGCCTGTCATCCATAGGGCACCGAACGAAGCGGGCGACGAAGAAAGCGCGTTCGTCGCGATCGCCGACCACGTCATCGAAGTTCGGCGCAGCCGCATCGATTCCAGCGCAATCGCGCGCTTCATCGACGCGAAGGGGCCGCACATCCATTCGGTCACGTTCAAGGTCAAAGACCTGCCCCGGGCGCGCGCCTATCTTCGTGAACTCGGTCTGCACGTGCTGGAGCACGAGCCTGCATCCGCTATCGCGATCGACCCCGTAGACATGCTGGGCGCACGTTACTATTTCACGGATCAGGCAATTCCTTCGGATCCGCGTGGCTAGCAGCGCTCCGCCGCAGCTGCCCGATGTCAACGCGGTACCGGCGTAAAAAGGGATGCGTTTCAAGACGACCGAATATTTATCGGGGACGCACTCCACGCAGAGTTTGCCACCCGCAGGTAGGAGGCCGTCCGCCGTGATTAGCGCAAGAAACGGCGGTGGTGCTCTTGCCAGGCGCTGGGCACATGGTGGAACTTGATGCCCCGCAAGCTACGGCAGAAGCTATTCTGCATTCTCGTCGAGAGTGAACTGCAGCGGCCTGCTGCTGAAAGCCTGCCATCGGAAAAGGATGCCGATGATCTTTCGAGATTGTTCTGCGCCCAACGATAAATATTACGGTAGATTAGATGGGGGGGTGCGCTACGTAACGCAGGTCCCGAGCAAGCGACACGACCTTGCAATATCAATCCAGATCGGCGGAGGAGCAGAGATGTCCAGCACTGCAACGGTACACACTACCACGACCCCCAAATCTGCCTCGTGCCTCGACGTCATCGTCATCGGCGCGGGATTCAGCGGCATGCACGCGCTGTACAGCCTGCGGGCGCACGGACTGAAAGTCCGCGTCTACGACGACGGGCATCATGTGGGCGGCACGTGGAACTGGAATCGTTATCCCGGCGCGCGCGTCGACTTCCCCGTCGCGCCCTATTACTGCTACACGTTCAACGATGAGCTCATGCATGAATTCGACTGGCCTGAGCGACAGCCGGACCAGGCCACGGTACTGAAGTACCTCAACTTCGTGGCTGACCGCATGGACTTGCGGCGCGACATTGAATTCGGCACACGTATCACCGGTGCAACTTACGACGAGGCCAGTCAGCGCTGGCGGGTGGATACCAGCACGGGAGCGCAGGTGGAGGCGCAGTTCCTGATCTGTGCGAGTGGCGCCTTGTCCGCGGCGAACTCACCGAACATCCCGGGTATCAAGACTTTTGCCGGCGAGTGCTACCACACCGGGCGCTGGCCGCAGGACCGCAAGGTCGACTTCACCGGCAAGCGGGTTGCGGTGCTGGGAACGGGTTCGTCGGGAGTGCAGTCCATCCCGATCATCGCGCGCGAGTGCAAGCACCTCACCGTGCTGCAGCGAACGCCGCAATACACCGTGCCAGCCGGCAATCGGCCGGTCGATCCAGCGTTCATTGCCAACGCCCGCGCCACCTGGCCTGATATCAAGCGGCGCATGCGCGTCACGCCATTTGGATCGCCTTTCATCGCGTCTACCATCCGAGCAATGGAGCACACGCCAGAGCAGCGCCGCGAGGTCTACGAGCGCTTCTGGCAGGAGGGCGGTTTCAACATCGTGATCGACACTTACTGCGATCTGTTCACCGACAGGGCGGCCAACGACACCTTGAGTGAGTTCGTGCGCGACAAGATCCGCAGCATCGTGAAAAATCCTGACACTGCGCAAAAGCTGCTGCCGAACTACCTGTTGGGAACCAAGCGGCAGATACTGGATGAAGGTTACTACGATACTTTCAACCGCGACAACGTAACGCTGGTGGATCTGCGCGAGGATCCGATCGTCGAGTTTTACGCCGGGGGCGTGCGCACGAAGACCGGTGACCATCCGCTAGACACGCTGGTGTTGGCAACCGGCTTCGATGCCATCACGGGTACGTTGCAGCGACTCAATCCGCGTGGCCGCGGCGGTGTGACCTTGAACGAGCGCTGGAAGGCCCGCTTCAACTCCTACCTTGGCATCACGATCCCGGGTTTTCCCAATCTTTTCATGGTCCACGGCCCCGAGTCTCCGGGTGTGCTCTTCAACATGCCGCTAGGCGCCGAGATGGAGAACGATTGGATCCGCGACTGCATCCTGCACGTGCGCGCACAGGGCAAGGGCGCGGTAGAGCCGGCGCCGGGTGTGGACGTAGCGTGGGGCGAGGAGGTTGCAGCCCATGCGCACCAGACCCTCTTCGAGCAGACCGAGTCCTGGTACACGGGCGCCAACATCGCGGGCAAACACCGCCAGTTCGCGGTGCACGTAGCCGGGCCGCAGTATTTCGCCAAGCTCGGCGAGGTCGCTGCGCAGGGGTATCCCGGCCTTGTGTTCGAACCGGCGTTCAAGGCGACGAGCGGCAATACTGTCCCATAATTTGCCGCCACGACCCTGCTGAGTAATCCCTCCAGCGAATGCCGCGCCCAGGCGCGGCTTTGATCGATACACGCGGTCAAGCGTTGCCGGCGGCGCCGAATTGAGCCACTTCGCTGGTGATCTGACACCGGAGCCTCGCCTGGGGGGCTAACAGTTGTGTCGACACCGCGATGAGCCAGACAATATGGCGAGATAATCAGAGGCGACGCGGCTCGTGAGCTGATTGATCTGGTTCACTGTAATGTCGGCGCGCCACTTGAAAATGGCTCAAATCTGCCTCGGCGCCAACATGCGGGCACCACTGCGGCGCGAAACGACAAGTGCAGTAGCTTTCCACCAGCCTGTTAAGGCCCGTGATCGAGAAGCTGCCAGGTGCGCGGCCCGACGATGCCGTCCGGCACTGCGCCGTGACTTCGCTGGAACTCGCGCACTGCTGCTTCGGTGCGTGGTCCGAAAATCCCGTCGGGGTTGGGCAATGCCAGTTTGCCTTGCAGATAAGTCACCATCTCGCCCGACGCGCCTCTTCTGAGCGTTGCGCGCGGCGGCCGTGTGGGGTCGGTGCCCGGCGTTTCCCGCGCAGGGATCGCCGACCGTGGTACCAAGGTGCCGGCCATGAAGCCCGCCACCTGCACGCGAAACGCCGCCATGTCGAAATTGGGATCGGGCTTGCGCCCCGACGGCCGCGCAAATTCCTTGTGCCCGGCGCAGTCATCGGCGCCGCGCCCGAGATGCGCGAGGATTGCCGCCGCGCCGCGCGCGTAGGCGTCGAGCTGCACGGTCGGCCACGGCGTGTCGTCGCTCTTACCGGTATTCTCTGCTTCGATGCCGATGAAGTGACTGTTACCGGCCGTGATGCCGCGCCACTCTCCCGGCCCCGCATGCCAGCACCTGCCGGCAGCGATGATGTAGAACGTACCGTCGCGGCCCAAACCGAGTTGCGCAAGCGGCCCGGCCAAGTCGGGACGTCCATCGATGAGGATGCGCAGGCTCGGCATATTGCCCGTGTGTGGCCCGGCAGTGTGATGGCACATGACGCCCAACACCGCACTCATCGGCCCGTGGCCGCGACCCTGCCAGCCGTCCACTTCGGCAATCTTCAGTCCGGCGTCGAGCAGGACTCTCGGCATCCACAGCAATGAATCAACCATGATTGGCAACGCCTCCTTTCGCAGCGGGTAATTCATGATCGGCTGTCGGCGTATCGCTTTGCGCGCCGCAGCCCTCGTGGTCTGCGTCCGGCTCCGAAACCGCAGTTGTGGCCGCAGGACACAGATCACAGAGTGTGGTTCGACCGGCTTCGACAGTAATCACGAAAGCTCGACTGACACCACCATCGGTCACTTCCAGGGTGCGCCGTCCGATCGCGACACCGTCGAAGACGAATTGTCCGAAGGCGCTGACCTTGGCTTCGCTGTCGACGGTGTCGACCAGGCGAACCTGCGCTGCACGCAGCGGCGTGCCGTCACCACTGACGACGCGCCCGGCGATCGAACCGATCGCTTTTGCGTTCAAAGACAGCGGTGCGAGCTTTTCGACCAGCGCGCGAATTAACAGCAGTATCGGCTCCGAGGCGAACCCAGCAGCGAACGCGGTGGTCACCGCCACGGTGCGGGTCGACGGGTCGAATAGCTGATAAGCGACAATGGCCAGATAGGGCGCCGAGAGGTACTGCACGATCTGGAAGATCAGGTATTCGCGGCCCTGCTCCATGCTCAGCTTAGGTTCGGTTTCAGTGCCCACATAGTCGGGAGACATACGTTTCTGGTACTCGGGCACCCGGCGCGCGAGGCTGATCGCTCCGCCGATCAGGGACAGGATGATCACGTACACCGGGACGGCCAGTCCGCCCTCGACCACGAAGCTCGGCACGTTGGGCGCCACGGCGCCCACTGCCGGCGGCAGCGGCGTAATCACACCGCCGAGAGTCACCAGCCACTGGGTGGCGTTCGCGGCCGCCGGCTGCGGCGCGCAACGACTGTCGAGCGGTGCTGCAGTGTCGCGTACGCAGCCGGTCAGGATATGCACCGGCGCGGCAGGCATGCAACATTTTTGCGGCAACATGAACGGCAGCAGCGCGACCACTAGAGCGAAAAATACGAACACATAGGCGAACTGCATCCAGGACCTTATCTGGGCACGAACGGCGTCCGCTGCGGCGATAGATGCACTGAACAGGCAGATGAACCTCAGGGTTAAGCCCAGCACGACTACCGCAAGCGGCGCGTAGTACAACCAGTCACACACCTCACAAACATTGCCATTCATCATTCACCTCCTGACTCATCCCGGCTGTCCGGCGCGGGCCGAAGCGGCACTGCAGGACTGCCTGACAGGTTAGAGGTTTCGCGCCGATCTGCGATGAGATTTCGCACATTCATGCGGTGCGAAACAAACACTTTCGCAGTGCGTGCGGCGGCTATCCTCAGCCGAGCAGATCTTTCGCCACGCCCAGCCTCAGGTTGCTACACAATCCGGGCGAGGTGGTGGCGATACGTTCGTTGTGGCTGTGGAAACGTGATGCGAATTCCTCGCGGGTCACGCCGCTTGAACAGACCGCTGCCGTAGGCCAGCACGCCCATGTCGCGACAGAAGCGTGCGTCGGTGTCGCCGATCAGCAGCTGCCGCACGAAGTCGGTATCCGGATAGAGTGCTTGCACTGGGCGGGTAAGTGCCGCCCACGTCGGCGTATCGATCGTCGAGATGGTGGCGCCGTGATCGATCATCGCTTGCACAGCATGGAATCTTGCGTGATCACCCCATCAACACCGCGCCCAAGTCAACGACCTGACCACCTTTATGCGGAATCCAATTTCATTAACTCGTAGCCGGGAAAATCGTTCTCGAGTTCGCTGTAACAGGCCTCGTTGTAACGCTTGAAGCCGCCGCAATAGACCATGAAAAGCTGGGGTTTACCTGGAATGTTGGCGCCGGAATACCAACTCTTTGTGGTGAGCGCGCCCGGTCGGCGCGCCGCGTAGCGAAGTGTCTCTTTGCGCCAGTGCTCCTGTGACTCGGGCCGTGGATGCAGGAGTGAGCGCCCATGTTGGTCGAGCCAAGCAATGGTGTCGAATATGAAGTCGATCTGTTGTTCGGCCAGCGTCGCCATGTTCGAGAGCACGGAGGGGGACATGGCGCTCGACGGCAGGAAGAGATTGGGGAAACCATGAACCATGGTGCCGAGATAGTTGATGGGGCCGCCGGCCCACGCATCTTTCATCGATTTTCCGCCCATGCCCACGATGTTGATGGCGAGTACCGGCCCGGAGATGGCGTCGAAACCCGTGGCGTAGACGATGACGTCGAGCGATATGGTCTCGGCGGTCGTCCGAATCCCTTCGGCAACAATGCGCTCGATGGGGGTCTCGGGCAGAGCAATGAGACGCACATGCGGCTGGTTGAAGGTCTGCAGGTACACGTCACTCATGCACGGCCGCTTGCCGCCGTAAGGATGATCCCACGGCACCAGGTGCTCTGCTGTCCATGGATCTTTCACCTGCTCCTGCATCCGCTGGCGGATGAAGTCGGAGATAGCGGCATTCGCTTCGGGCAGGTAGGCGTCCCTGAAAGCGAGCGCGATGTATTTGCCATCCCAAGCCCGCTGCAATGCCTTCTCGCGGCCCGCTGCGTCAAGTTCCAGGAAGCGTTCGTCACCCATGCCCATCGGTGTATGACCACCGTAGGTTTCTCGAAAAGCGCGGCGGACGGCTTGCGGATCTGCGCGCAACGCGGCGACCATCTTCGTGTCCATTGGCCCCGAACTGGTCGGGGTGACGTAGTTGGCGGTCCGCTGAAAGACATAGACCTCGGCCGCGACCTTCGCGATCTCTGGGACCACCTGCACGCCCGAAGAGCCGGTGCCGATGACGCCGACCCGCTTGCCACGCAGGTCGATGTTACCGTCCTTGGGCCAGCTCGATGTGAAATAGGCCGCACCGGCGAAATCATTCACGCCATCGATGTCCGGCGCCTTGGGATCTGAGAGCGCACCGATGGCGAGGACCGCATAGCGGCAGACGACTGTCTCGTCCGTGGCGGTCCGCACGGACCACAAGCCCGTATTTTCATCGTAGCTCGCCGCCACGACCCTCGTATTGAAGGAAATGTGCTTCAGAACCTCGCAACGTTCCGCCACGAAGCGCAGATAGCGCTGGATCTCATCCTGTCCGGCGCAGGCGTCCGACCATTCCCAATCGCGCACAATGTTGTTGTCGAAGAAATACGCGTAGTTGTAACTCTCGACATCGCAACGTGCACCGGGGTACGCGTTCCAGTACCAGGTGCCGCCAACGTCGGACCCGCGCTCAAAACCTCTGACACTGAGTCCGCGTTGACGTGCTTGCCAAAGTGCGTAGATCCCGGCGAAACCGCTGCCCACGACCACCACGTCGCAATCGGGCTGGGTCTTGGTGCTCTGAGTTTTAATCATATCGTCTCTCTCGCAATATCTCGGCAGTCGGGCTGACTGGGCGCAACGAAGGCGAGCCGCCACGGTCGGGCCCATGATTATAGGGAAAACGGGACGGAGTTATTGTCGTCCAAAACTATCTTGAGCACCTCGACCGACGCTCATTGCCGACGACCACGCCATTGTTTGTTTCGCGCTTGCTGGCCCCGTCTTCTAAGGACCCTGGTCAGAATTATCTCGTCAACACCGAGGGTGTTGCTGAGTGGTTGCTTGCCGGGCGCGATTCGCGGGCAATAGCGGGGCTATTGCCAAGAATAGCAACGCAGCGGCAGCCGCTCAGGAACAGCCGAATGT
>JANMJF010000049.1:0-2500 GCA_031371245.1 Pseudomonadota bacterium
GTTATATTGAGCATGATGGGGCTCAGCGCCGGAATGCCGAACCGCCCGTAGACGTTCGAGACCGAACCGGCCAGCCCGCTCAAGGATATGAACAACAGGTAGGGAAAAGTCACGCGCAAAAGACTCGCCGACAGCTCCAACTTGTCGGTCTCGTGGACAAAACCGGGCGCGAACAACAGCACGAATACCGGCGCGGCGACCACGCCCAGTGTGACCACTGCCAGGACTACGACCGCAAGCGTACCGGTGACGGCGTCAACCAACCGGCGCACCGCCTCCTCGCCCTCATTCTCGCGGCTTTCGCTTAAGACCGGCACGAATGCCTGGGCGAACGCGCCCTCGGCAAACAGGCGCCGAAACAAATTGGGGATTTTGAAAGCTACGAAGAAAGCATCAGCCGCCATGCGGTCGCCGAACGTGCTGGCCACAATCACATCGCGGACGAAACCCAGGACGCGGGAGACCAAGGTCATCTGACCGACGACAGCGGTCGATCGCAGTAGATTGACGCTCAGAGGGAGTTCCACACAGTGTCGGCCACATGGCCAAGAGGCGCGATTATACGCACCCGCGACCGTGCGAGGCGCAGCTCACCAGGATTGACAACTCCAGCTCGAAACAGCATAGTGCCGCGCTCTCAAGCCCAGCCGAATGGAGAAAAAGTCCTTGGCAAATTCCGCTCAAGCGCGCAAGCGCGCACGTCAGTCCGAGAAGCGCCGCCAGAACAACGCCAGCCGCCGCTCGCTCTTGCGTACCCGTATCAAGCAGGTCATCAAGGCGATTGAAACAGGTGACCAGGCCGCCGCAGTAGCCGCCTACGGTAAAGCCGTACCGACTATCGACCGCATGGCCGGGCAGGACATCATCCACAAGCACAAGGCGTCCCGCCACAAGGCGCGACTCAATGCGCGCATCAAGGCTATGGCCTGAACGGAAGCCTCGTCAGATTGCATTAAAAAAAGCCGGCCCAGCGCCGGCTTTTTTTGGTTACGGGCGGCTGTCGATCAGCAGATTATCGCGATGGATCAATTCCGGTTCGCGAGTAAAACCGAGCGTGGCATCTATCTGATCCGAGATCAGTCCTGCGATCTGGCGACATTCGACAGCCGAGTAATTGACCAGGCCACGTCCGACTTCGACACCGTTCTCGTCTTCCAGCACGACCAGTTCGCCGCGCGAGAAATCGCCACTGACGGTCGTCACACCCACGGCTAACAGACTCTTGCCCTGCTGCCGTAACGCTCGACAGGCACCGCTGTCCAGACGCACGCTGCCGCGCGCACGGATCGTCCCACCCAACCATTGCTTACGGGCGCTGATCTTCTCGCTGTTCGAATACAGGAGCGTACCTACCGACCGACCGGCAGCGATGTGACGCAGAACGTCGGGCACATGGCCGGAAGCGATAATAGTGGTGGTTGCCGAACGGGCAGCGAGACGCGCAGCGCGCAATTTTGTGCGCATGCCGCCGCGTCCCCACGCCCCGCCGCCGCCAGCCACTGCCTCCAGTTCTGGCGAGTTCGCCGCAGCATGTTCGATGAGGCGTGCGTCCGCATCGATGCGCGGATCGGCTGTCATGATGCCTTCCTGATCGGTCAGGATAACGAGTACGTCGGCTTCGATAAGATTGCTGACCAGGCCGGCCAGGGTATCGTTGTCACCGAGACTGATTTCTTCGGTAGCGACAGTATCGTTTTCGTTGATGACCGGGAATACGCCCAGATCCAGCAGCGTCCACAGCGTGCTGCGGGCGTTGAGATAGCGCTGACGATCGGAGAGATCGTCGTGGGTCAGTAGCACCTGGGCGGCGCGGCGGCCGAATTTTTCATAAGCCTGATCCCAGGCTCTCACCAGGCCCATCTGGCCAATGGCCGCCGCAGCCTGTAATTGAGGCAAAGCATGTGGGCGCTGCTTCCAGCCAAGGCGAGCGGCACCTTCGGCCACCGCGCCTGAAGTCACGACCACGATCTGACGGCCGGCGGACTGCAGTTCAACCATCTGCTGCGCCCACGCTTCGATGGCGGCAAGATTGAGGCCCACGCCTTGATTGGTCGCCAGCGCGCTGCCGATTTTTACCACCCAGCGCCGCGCCTGGGCGACGCCGTCGCGCAAGCCTTGCGCGTCAGTCGTCGGCGCCTGGGTCATGTTCATCGTCCTCGTCACCTTCGTCGCCAAAATCTTCAAGCTCGTCGGCGATTTTGGTCAGCCAATGGAAAATGGCCCACATCAATTCATCGCAACCGAGCCCCGTGACGGCCGATACACGGTAGACGGGACCATCCCAACCGTGCTCGCGCAGACGCGCTTCGCATTCATCAGCGATGGAATCGTCAACCACATCCATCTTATTCAGCACCACCCAGCGCGGGCGCGTGGCGAGTTGCTCGTCGAAGGACTCAAGTTCTGCCGAGATGATTTCGAAATCGAGCAACGGGTCGCGCTCGGGATCGAAGCCCGAAATATCGAGCAAATGCAGGAGCAGACGCGTGCGCTCAAGGTG
>JANMJF010000079.1:0-20305 GCA_031371245.1 Pseudomonadota bacterium
ACGCGACGAATCGCAGTGCGGGCGCCTTCGGAGCTCTGAAAGGCGCGACGCTGCAGCACGGTATTGGTAGTCATCTTGAGATCGACCGTGGTGGAGCGCATGGCGACCACCGCGATCATGGTCATGACCAATAGCAGCACCAGGGTAATGACCAGGGCGATTCCGCGCTGCTGAGCACTGTGGCGAACTGGAGTGGGGCGAGTCATGGCTTATCCTCGCGTCATATTGCGGATCTGAACCGCGAAATTGTACTGTTTACGACCGAAGTGTTGGTCAGCATTGGCCGGATTGAAGGTGTAGCCACCGTAGAGATCGAAGCTGCGCTCGTCGGCGTGGGTGACATCAAATTCAGTGCTACGCAGCACCAGTGAGACCTGCACATTGACCACCAGTGGCCAGTCGTTATTGGTCGTGAGCGTGGTGGCGTCGTAGTACTGGGTGGTGGGCGGGTTGCCGTCGGTCAATTTTCCGTAGCGGGCCTGCAATTGCTCGACGCCGGCCACCACATCTTCCTGAACCAGCGCGGTGCCCCGCAATACCAGCCGCGCGAGGGTCGGGGTGGTGTCGTCGGCGGCATCACACAGGTTGGCGGTGCCGCGATCCTGAGACGCACATTTGCGGATGAAATAAATCACCGTCATAAATTGATAATTGGCTTCGTAATCAGGATCGGGAAGCTCATATATATCGCTGGGCAACGAGGTCAGTGCATTGCCTTTGAACAGGCGCCCAGCAGCGCCAATCTTGGCGCGAAGATAGACATCAGTGCTCTGTACTGCGGCCGAGATAACACGTTCGGGGCCGGCGTAGCGCACGATCAGGATATCGGTGTTCGGTTTGTAATCGGCGTTCGGTATGCAGTCCAACGGCGAGGTGGCAGCGCCTTCGATACCATAAAAACCAGTGGTCGAAATGACTTTGGATTCGGTGCAGGTGTTGGCGATGGGGAGTGCAGCGAGGGGCGCGTCAACGTCAATATTGTCGGCTTCGACACCGCCCCAGTGGTCGCCCATGCGCAGGTGGTATTGAATCTGATTCAAAGCGAAGCGGGCATTTTCGTCGAGTACATTGGTGCTTTCCTGCAAGCGGTAGGCGGTCTTGTTGCTGATAAAAATGCTGAGCACGCCCGACAGCAAGATCAGGCCGACGGTGATCGACACCATCACCTCGACGAGCGTGAAACCGTGCTGGCGATGGACGCGAGTGTTACTCATGTGGGCAGTCCGTTTTTCCGGATTACAGGATAGCGTCGATGCCGGGCACGACGGACATGACAAAGCGCTGGGTCTGCACGTTGGTATTGGTGCTGTCGCGTTTGCCTACGTCGTCGCCACCGACCGTGCGTTCCTGCCATTGAATCTTGATGGCGTAAACGTTGCCGGAGTTGTCGCATGCCCAGGCACCGGATACGCCGTCATTGGGTGTCGAATCGCGACACACGATGCCATCCCCCAGTGGTAGGACGTCCTGGTTGGATTGCAAGGGCGCGCCGACAGTGGTGGTGTTCCAGGCTTTCAGGTCGTAGGTCGCGCGCTCTTGCGCAGTACACACGATGGCAGCACAGTCGGGGTTGGCGTTGGTCGGCATGGCGGTCTTGACGTTGTAGAACCCGGCCTGCACACCGAATTCGTTGGCGCGCATGAGGTCGGCCATGCTCTCGGCCTGGGCGACCGCAATCGAGCGCAACTGCGAGCCGTGGGTGAAACGCATGCCGGCGACCTGCAGGCCGGCAATGCCGAGCAGGCCGATGGAGAAGATCACGATCGCGATCAGGATTTCGAGCAGAGTGAAACCCGATTGGCTGCGCTTTACGGACATGTCAACGCGCTCCCGTTGGGCTTTTTGGTAATGGAGGACACACGCCCGGTGGTGCTGACCGCTGCGGCCTTGGCATAGGCCGCGCCACGGAAATCACACAGGGTGAAAAAGCTGGTGGCGTTTGGGCAGGTCTCCAGCGTGGCGATGGAAGCGTCGGTATTGCAGCGCGACGAGCCGTCGCTCACATAGGCTACGATGTCGACCACACTCGCCGCCGGCGTCAGGGTATTGGTGCCGGGGAATGCGTCCTGCACGGAGATGACACAATCGGTGGTCGAGTTGACGGCGCAGTCATCGGTACCAGGCCCACCGGCGTCGATATTGCTGTCGCCGTTGCGGTCGACAAAAAGAATCCAGCCCTTGTTCCATAGCGTGCCGCTGCCGGCGGACGCGCATTGGGTGCCGTTGGTCGAGACGCAGACCACCACCCGCTGGTTAAGCTTGATGGCCTCGCTGCGTGCGTGCGACAGCGATATCGACAGGCTGTTGATCTGAGTGGTCAGGCGACTGTTGTAGATGTAGCTCTCGACGCCGGGGATAGCAACGCCGAGCAGCACACCCAACACCGCGATGGTGACCATCAACTCGATAATGTTGAAGCCGCGTTGTCTTTTCATGGCGGCAGTATTGTCAGTGGGTCGACGCTTTGCACCTCACTGTCGATGAACGTTGCAATCGACGCCTTGAGCGGTCGATGCGCGCCGCATTATGTGAACTCGTTCACGCGCAAATGGGCGCATGACACGGGCGGCGTGTGGCTACGAATCTTTTCTAAATGAAAACTATTCTTGTTTATTCTAGACAAGGTCTAAAGGACGGGTATACTTCCTGCCATGACCCGTTCCGCGTTAGTGCCACCGATCCGTCGCGAAGATATTCCGGCAACCCTGCTGCGCTTTGGTATTTCGCCGACGCCGCAGCGTGTCGAAGTGGCGGCGCTGTTACTTGAGCGGACTCAACACCTGTCGGCCGACCAAGTACTGGCGCGCTTGTTGGAGAACGACGCGCCGGTGTCCAAGGCGACCGTCTACAACACCCTGGGCCTGTTCGCCGAGCGCGGCCTGGTTCGTGAGGTGATGGTCGACGCGACCAAGGTCTTCTACGACTCCAATTCCTCGCCTCACCACCACTTCTTCAATATCGATGATGGCAGCTTGCTGGATGTCGCGTCGGGCGAGGTGGTGATCGACCAATTACCCGCTGCGCCGGCGGGCACACGCACCGACAGCGTCGATATTGTGATCCGGGTGCGCAACCAGCACTGAGTTGACCTTGATGCTGCCGCGCCGTCTGGATTGACGACGAGCTGTTGCGTTGCGATGATTGCGCCCCTTCCGCGCCGGGCTGACTGAGCCCATCGGATCAGTGCTCCCTGGGCACAAAATCTCACACGCCGGAGTAGCTCAGTTGGTAGAGCAGCGCATTCGTAATGCGAAGGTCGGGGGTTCGATTCCTCTTTCCGGCACCATTTGACCTTCCAGAGACATCTCCTGCTGGTGACTCCAGGTGGCGGGAAATGGTGGCGCCTGAAGTACCGATTTAGCGGCAAGGAAAAACTGCTCAGCCTCGGCATCTACCCGGACGTGCCACTCGCTGGTCGCCAGCATAAGAAGACTGGTCTGTGGATAGACGGCGCGCGCGAGAAACGCGACCACGCCAGAAAGCCCCTAGCCTGCACGATAGACCCGGTAGAGACTCGCCAAGCCGAGAAAGCCGCCGGCGCGGTAGTCTGGTCAGAACACTTTCGAAGTCATCGCACGCGAGTGGCTTGCCGAAAAGAGCGGCACGTGGACAAAATTCACGGCCGACGCCAAGTTGGTCCGACTCGAAGCCGATCTGTTTCCGCGCATCGGCTCGAAGCCCGTTAGCGAACTGAATGCGCTTGCCGTGCTGAAGTTCCTGCTGGCCATCGAGGAACGAGGCGCGAACGAGATCGCCCGCCGCGTTCGCCAAATGCTCGGTCAGATTTTCCGCTATGCGACATCGACGGGCCGCATCTCCTTCAATCCCGTCGCCGACCTTGCCGGTGCACCACGCAGCCATCACAGAGCCCCGGGCCGTTGGTGCACTCATGCGTGCTATTCAGGACTACAAGGGAGAAGCGGTCACGCGTGCCGCCCTGCGCTTTGCGCCACTCGTGTTTGTACGGCCAGGCGAACTCCGCGCCGCTGAATGGAAGGAGTTCGATCTCGACCAGGCGACCTGGCGCATTCCGGCTGAGCGCATGAAGATGCGTGAGGCTCACTTCGTGCCTCTTTCAACGCAAGCCGTAACCATCTTGCGTGAATTGAGCTCATACACCGGCAACGGCCGATTTGTATTTCCCGGTATCCGTAGCCGCGCCCGGCCGATGAGCGAGAACACTGTCAACGCAGGCCTGCGCCGCCTTAGCTACACCAAAACGGAAATGACTGGGCACGGCTTTCGCTCGATGGCATCGACCTTATTAAATAAACAGAGCTGGCACAGGGACGCCATCGAGCGCCAGCTTGCCCATGCTGAACGCGACAACATTCGGGCGGCGTACAACCGCGCCGAGCACCTGCCAGAGCGTAAGAAGATGATGCAGGCTTGGGCCGACTATCTGGACGAACTCGCGTCTACCAGTTCGCAGCCCATAGCTGGATCTTCTGCGACCAAGGACTGATCTCCGGAACAGCTAAGCGAGCAAAGTTTTACGCGTCTAACCGCCGCGAAATGATTGACGAGTCTTTCGACGCTCACGGATCACGCGTAGACTGCACAGAATTCTGTAACTTCACTTCGGGAGCCGGCCATGAGTTTCACCGCCAGCGATATCGTGCCCTTCACACAGGCCCGCGCCAACCTATCGGAGCTCGCCGAACAGGTTAAGGCCGGCGCCGAAAAGATCATTACCAAGAACGGCGAGAGCTACGTGGCGCTGATCGATTCCGACCGACTGGATTATTACCATCGCTTAGAGCTCGAGCGCATCCACCTGCTGCTTATCGACGACGCGCGTCGAGCCCTGGCAGATGTCGCGGCAGGTCGCACCCAGGAGGCGGACGTCGCCATTGCCGGCCTGCAGAAACGCCGTGCTGCGGCGAAGAAGTCGCCGGCGCGGGCGGGGAAGCGTGGCTAAATCGGCGTATCGGGTCGAGCTGTCCGCGAGCTTTTTGGAACGACTGGAATCCATCGAAGCCTTTCTACAGGAAGCCGACGCACCGCAAGCTTTCGACGCCCTGCTAGCGGCGCTGCGGCAAACGGTGATTCCCAACCTTCGGCGCTTTCCGCGTATGGGGCGGCGCTATTTGGATCAACCGCCGCAGTCCGCCGAAGCGATCGCGCAGCTCGGCTTGCTGCCCGCCGGTGCAGCCGACGCTCTGCGGGTACTTGGCAGCGGCGACTACCTCATCCTGTACATAGAGAATCAAGCGAGCGCCACCGTCCATCTGCTATCCATTCGCCACCACCGGCAACTGAGTTTCGATTTCGTTAGATTGTGGCCGGGCCAACGGGGTGGAATTGAGCGATGACCTGCGAGGACCGCTTGGGCGCAAAAAGTACACAGCTAACAAAGCCCTACGAGCGTTCGTCGATTCCTCTTTCCGGCTCCATTAAAACCCCGGCGACGTCCGAGAGCGGGCATAAACCAAGCCGCGATCCTGCGTTAACCCGATGGGGACCGCTGCCGAGTTAATGCCGACCTCGACGTCTACTTGCCGCTGTCGCTGAGTTCAAGCCTGCGGTTCGACTCTAACTGCCCCGCCGCCACGGCAACATGCGCTCCAAAGTATTGTCGCGAACCACGTAATGGTGAACGAGTCCGGCAGCGGCATGCAGACCGATGAGGCAGTATCCGACGCGGGATCCGATTTCGTGGATGTCCTTGATCTGACGAGCCAGCGCTTTGTCGAGCCCGATCAGTGCCGGCAACTCAAGCCCGAAGAATGGAATCGACTTGCCCGCAGCGCTCAATGTTAACCAGCCCAAGATCGGCATGCCGAACATGAAAACGTAAAGTGCGATGTGTATGGCGCGCGCTAAATGCTGTTGCCAAGCCGGTGGCTTCGGCGTGATACCGGGCGGCGGACCCAAGCTGCGCGTAAAGAGACGAAACGTAACGAGCACAAGCACCGCCAGGCCCAGCATGTAATGCCAGGTTTTCATGCCGTCGCGGACAGCACTGCCTTTAGGGAAATAACCGTGCAACTCCATGCATGCATATACGATGACGAGAACAATGAGCATGAGCCAATGCAGGCCAATCGACAGCTTGCCATATCGTTGTTCAGTATTTATCCAATTCATCAGGTGCCTCGGTGTCGAAATCTACATGCGGCGTGGTCCCTTGCAGGGATTCTTAGGATTCTCGCCATGGCTTGTTTTCGCATTCCGCGCTGTTGAGGGCACGGGCGTTGACTGCTACCAGGCGCGAAGTCTGGCCACGGTAAGGACCTGTCGCCGTCATACCAAAGCGGTCGGTTGCATGACCTCCAGATATCGATCTGTTGCGCGCGCTACGGAGAATTCACTGGCGCGCTCGCGCAGCCGATCGCGCTCGGGCACGATATCCCAGGCGGCAAGAATGGCAGCCGCAAGTGCGGTTGCATCGCCGACTGGCACGAGGGTGCCGAAGCGTCCGCCGTCCAGGATCTCGCCGGGGCCACTGGGGCAATCGGTGCTGACAACCGGGCAGCCACAGCTCAACGCTTCGGGGATGACGTTGGCAAAGCCTTCGTGCCGTGACGACAGCACGAACAGGCGCGCGCGTGCCATGCAGGCGAAGGGATTGGCGAGGAACCCCGGCAGGTCGACGTGTGCACGCAGACCGAGACGACGTACCAAGGCATGCAGGATCGGGCGCTGCCAGCCTTCGCCGAGTATCACCAGACGTGCCGGGCGTACTTTGCGGACGCGGTCAAAAGCCTGTAGCAAGTTGATGAAGTCTTTTTCGGGTTTAAGTCGTCCGGCGGCGAGGATGATCGGCGCGCCGCCGTCGCTGAACCACGGGTGGGCCGCTGGTGCCTGCGCGAGTGCCGCGATAGCGTCGCTGACCACCGGGTTGTAAATGGTCGTGATCGTGGCGAGCGGCAGACCAGCGATTTGCGCGGTATCCGCAGCGGCCCCCCTGGACACGGCCACGATCGCATCCGCCTGCCGGTAGTAGTGACGCACCAACGGCGGCACCACGCTGACCCGTTGCAACAGATGGGCATGGCGTACCCGCTGCGAAAGCATATCGTGCACGCCGAGCACGATACGCGTTCGGCCACCGGCGAGACGCCGCGCGAGCAGCGCAGCAATATTCGGCCATTCGATGCCGGCGAGCAGTGCCTCTGGTCGCTCGCGCCGCAGATACTCCGCGAGTTTCGGCACGGCACCGAGTATCCAGTGCGCATGGGGTGTTAACAGCATGCGCACTGCTGGCCACGCTTCATCGCCGAGCTGCGGCACGACGGTCAAGGCCTGGTAGGCATTGCTGGTCTTGAGGTCGATGACACGGACTGTGGGCGGGATCTGCTTGATGAACGGCCCGTGTAAGCGCCCGACGAGCAAATCGATCCGATGTCCACGCGCCGCCATCTCGCCGGCAAGATTGAGCATCACCCGCTCGACTCCGCCAGCCATGAGGCCGCGCAAAAAAAAGCTCAAGTGCGCCATTGTCGTAACGAGGTCAACTCGGTGCGCGGTATTTGAACTCTCGCCACTTGAATCCCCATTCGAACACTATCGGATAACGGATTTTAGTCGCGAATTTCGCCAGCGTATCTTTCCTGCCGACGTTGATGCGAGGCAAAGACAATGGCGCCGAGTCATGCCGTACGTGACCGAATACCGTAGTGAAAGCGATCGTCAGGCCGTGCGCACGAAGCACGTTTTGAACCTGCGCAGAAAAATGTTCGGGGCGACCATAGGGATAGGCGAACAATTCACTTGCCACGCCTAATTCTTCTAGTAAGCGTTGCCTGCTGTGGCCAATTTCGTAGGTGAGGTTGGTGCAAGAGCTCAGTACAGGGTGACTGACGGTGTGGGGCGCGAAGGTAAAAAGACCGTCGAGTTGCAGTGCCCGCACCGTATCCCAATCCAGGAATTCGCTAGCTCGTTCAGCCTCGTCGCCCGCAGCGTCGGCAAGCAGCAACTGGAGCTCGGTAAGTCGGCGGTAGTCATGCACGATGGTGCGCGACACGTGCTTGAAGAATTCGAGTTTTTGGTGGGCCGTCTGCAGCGCATAGTTGTGGCCGCGCCAGCGCGCAGACCCGCACGCGGTCGCGACGAAACGGCGCAGCTGATCCCACCAGGGGTGGGCCGCGCGATCGTCCATAAAACCAGTGGTGAGGAATACCGTGGCGGGAATGCCTGCGGCTAACAATATTGGGTGTGCGACGCGTGCCAGGCTTGCGTAGCCATCGTCAAAGGTCAAGGCGAAGGTCCAGCGTGCAGGCCGCGCAGCGCGCTGTCGGCGCTTGAGCAGTTCGGCGACTGAGACAATGTCGCCGTGCTCCCGCAGGAACGCGAGCTGGGCCCTGAAGCGCTGTGCGGACACCGCGTGTTCCAAGCCATCGCCGTCTTCGACCACCTGATGATAGGCCAGCACGGCGTAGGCGGGGCGCCGCATATCTCCGTCGAAAACGTCCGCAGTGCCTCGACTCATCTTGTCGCCAGTGATTGTGAGAGCACGGTTGTGCCCTGTGATGTCGATGGCAACTCAAACCTCAAGTGTCACATCGACGCGCGACCACCGGCCTGGCGATAGGTACCAGGCCACAGCGATGGCCATGACTGACGTCGCAGCAACTGCGTAGCCGAGTGTTGCGTAGCCCGCACCTGCCAGATTGTACGCGTTCAACGCCAGGACCAGCAGCGGCGCGTAGATCAAAATCAGCCACATGTTGATACGTGCCGCAACGCCTGGGCGACCAAGCGCGTAGAGGGTCGGATCAAGTGCGGCGCTGAACGCTTCGACAGTGGCGGCAAGCACCAGCAGCAGGAGTACCGGATAGGCGCCCACATAAGCCGACCCGACAGTCAGAACCAGCAGCGGTTTGCCGAGTGCCACGACCAGTACCGCGACCGCCGTTACTGCCGCACCCGCCAACAGCGATGCCCTCAATACCAGGCGACGTGCCGCCTGCCACTCACCGTTAGCGATGAGCTTCGACAGGTCTGGATAGATGCTGTTGGTCAATAGCTCCGTCGGCCTGTTCAGTGCGACGGCGAAGCTTTTGGCTACGCGATAGAGGGCGGCCGCCGACGCGCCCAAGACACCGCCGACGAGCAGCAATGTCAGCGGGCCGCGCACCAGCATTACGGTCGAGTGCAGCTTGTTGGCGCGAATGAAACGCCATAAGCCGTCGTGCCTAAGAGCCACGCCGACGAGCGACCATCTCATGTCATGCAGCAAGCCCTGACGACCGAATTCACGCCAACCCATGCACAGTAGAATCATCTGGCCGCCGATCTCCGAACAGAACCAGGCCGCCAGAAAGCCTTGAAACGTACAATCGAGGCCCCACGCCGTGAGGGTCGCAAGCAACCTGATCGCCGAGCGCAGCGTCACGTGTTTGGCCAGCAGGTCAAAGCGATTAAACAGACGAAGCACCCCGCTAGGCGTGGCATTGATCGTGAACGGGATGACGACGGAATAAAGCATGACGAGACGCGTTGTGTCGTGATCCCAACTCATCCACACACCGATAACCGGTGCGGCCAATATCGCCACTATGGTGCCAACCAGGGCTGCCCCAAGGTCCAATGCAGAAGTGAACTTGAACAGCACCTGGGTAGCAGTGCGCCAATCGGGTCGACCGCGGTGGGCGCCGAAATGCACGAAGGTCTGCCAGGACTCGAAGCCGAACAGCTCTGCCGCAGTCAAGGCGTAGGTATGGATGAGAACCAGCAGGCCGAATGACTCGGGACCCATTGCGCGGGCCGCAATCGCGAGATTTGCCACGCTGAACAAGCCAGCGGCGGCATGGCCGGAGAGCAGCACGCCGGCATTCCTGAACACGCGCCGCAGTAGTGCATCCGCACGCCAGGACCGCAGGCGATCCATGATTTGAACGAAAACCAAAATTACGTGCTCTTCACGCGGCCCGGGTAGATCGTGTCGTCATGCAGGCCGTTGCGGGGTCTGTCGGGGTGAGAAAGTTGACAATCTCGTCGCTCGCTCGTTTTGGCGCATCGTATATCAGTTCACCAAACGTATAACGGAAGCACTCCCGCTGCGCCTCCAGATAGTGAGCGTGGGTCGGCAATGCGTTCGCGAGCGCTGCGTCGAGCGCGTCTACGTTTTCGATTACGCGTCCACAGCGCCAGAATAAATAATTGACATCGCGCTGCCACTCGACGTGATTGGAGTTAAGAAACAGGCAGGGCCGGGGCCGAAACAGAAACTCATACACTTGGCTGCTGACATCGCCGAGATAAAGATCTGCTGCTTGGGTATAGGTCATATCGATACTGGCAGCGCTGCCGAGATCGATCAGCATGTGCGGCAGATTGCGATAGCGATCGAACTCACGCAATGTCTTAGGCGCGGCATGGTCGAAAAGCTTAACGTGCGGCGCAAAAATAAAATTGTAGTCAACCGAGCGGGCGAAGTATTCCAGTATGCCATGACCCATAGATCCCCAGGATCCGAGCTTAGTGTTGCAGTGTGGATTGTAGAGGACTGTCGGTCGTTGCTCGCGAAAGAGTCCAGTCGAGGTGTTATTCCGCGCGGGGAGAATCCCGAATTTCTGATAGCCAGTAATGGCATAGGATCCGGTCCGCGCCAGCCCGAGTTGCAGGAGACGGTCGGCGTGTTTCTTGCCGGGGATGAGTAAAAAATCGAATTGGCCTATGCGCCGCTCAAAGCCGCGTTGACGATCGCCCGCGCCATGGAAGGTGTGAATGAAGCGGGTCGATTTCAGTCCCAGGCGCTTAAGCAGCAGAGACGTGCGTTCCGGAACGACCAATGCGTCGAATCGCGCGAATAGCGCACGATTAAAAAACAGCATGCCGAGAGTCGCAAAAATGCGGTGTCGCAACACTCGGCATAGCAGTTCGTAGTACGTCGGTAGCGACGTTTTTACGATTTCGCAACGATGATGTGGATAGTTTGTCGCGATTGCTGTCACCACCGCGAGGTGCTCAGCCGTAGGGACGATAATCGCGACGTGCAGTTCGGGGTATCGTGTCGAAAGATCAAGCGCTATGCCGATGCTGTGCGGAATATGGTGGATCTGCGCGATGTATGGGAAAGCGATATTCACAGAATCTAACCGTCCTCTTGTCGGCGTGATGGCCGCGCATCATGCGGCTGAAACGCACGATCGCGAGGCCCCGCATTGCCGCACGACGCTGCCGAGCGCTACCGCATATGGCGATGAGGTTTCGCGGTGTGCGCTCGCCCTGCAAGAAAACGCTGCACGCCTGCCGGTCGTCACGTCGCGCGAAAGCGCTATGCCTACGGCGTGCAGATGTCTGACTGTCCTGCACGGGTGTCCACTTACCTGGGTAGTTGACACGTTCTAAGTGACCCACTGCGGATTCTACGGCCGGCATAGTTAAGATTTGATTAAGTGAAGATTTGTATTCGGTAGGAGAGCACGGTCGTGCGCTTGCAAGACCAAAGCGCGATCACTGCGTGAATCGGGCGCAGAGTAACAACAGTAAGCCACACCGGTGGCATTCGTTCGCGAAATGGGCACTTCGGACCAGATAGGGCAGCGCCTTCGCGCTGCCCTATCTGGTGCTCGGCGTTGCGTCGATTACTTGATCACCACTGGATTGACCGGTGCGCCGGTGCCGTTAACTATTTTGAGCGGCGCGGCGGTGTACAGGAAGGTGTATTGGCGATCTTCGGCGCAATCTGCCGCGAGATCTTCCAGCCAGGCGATTTCGGTGAGTGTGATACCGAGATTGCGCATCAGGGCGTTGTGCAGCGGTAGCGCCACACCCGAGACCGGGTCGATGGTTACTTCGTTGGCGATGGTGTCGGTGACCAGGTTGGGGATTTCCATGTCCTTGAACCAGTTCACGAGTTCCGGGCTGTAGGTCAGGCCGGGCTCGATAAAATCTTTAAAGAACTCCTCGCGCGAGACCTTGTAAAAACTGGCGATCCAGCCGGTGCGCACGATCAGGATGTCGCGCGGCTCGATCTTGGTGCCCTGGGCGGTAGCACAGGCGATGAGGTCTTCATGGGTAAAAGTCTCGCCTTTGGCGAGCACGTCCTTGCCGCGCCAGCGCGCGATGTCGAGCAGGATGCCGCGCCCGACCACGCCGCGATCGGCGATGGCCATGACGCTGGCCTTGGCCAGCCCGCCGATGGTGGTCTTGGCATCGTAGCCATTCCAGATTTGGTCGTCATACCACACGTGGCCGAGGGCGTCGTACTGGGTTGAGCCCTGCGTGAAACAGCTCAAATAGTCGTCGGCGTAGTGCATGCCGCCGGGGAAATGCAGGCCTTTACCGGCGATCCAGTTGCCTTCGTCAATGACGGTGGTACGGATGGCTCCGGCCCGGCCCGGCCACACAGGATCGCCTTCCGGGTTGGCCATCTTGACCTGCAAGGTGAAGACTTTGCCCGATTTTATCGCGCCGGCGGCCTTCACGATGACTTCCGGGGTGAGGTAGTTGAGGCTGCCGACCTCGTCGTCCGGTCCCCACTTGCCCCAGTTGCGAGGGGAGTCCTTGAGAAGTCTGGTCAGGCTCGGGTCGCTGTGATTGTGGTCATGTGAGTCACTCACGGTATTGCTCTCCCCTGGAAGTTCGTTGTTGGTCGGGTGCGTGCTGCCGTCAGCGGTCCGACAGGCACGCCATGGGCTAGAAATGCGCGCGTCATCGTACTACGCACGACCCCGGGTCGGAGCGTCTCGGGCCGATGAGCGGCGATTGGATTGCAGCCATCCGGCCGCTCGCCGCCGCATGGGTGGACGCCCGCGTCAGCAAACTTTGTGTCGTGCCATGGCTGATTGTCATAAAGATGTAATCAAACTGCCTTACAACGTTCCCCGAATTGTCATGTTTCCCCCGCCACCGTGCCATCGTCCATCACCCCGTAAGTTCTTCAAGGAGCACCCTGTGATTGCGAATTTCAGACTCACCCGCATCGCCCGCCTGACCACCCTCGGGCTGGCGCTCGCCAGCGCGGCGCCAGTGCATGCCAGCCAGCAGGCCCTCATGGAGCTGTTCAAGCTGCTGCGCGACAAAGGCAGCCTGAGCGACGCTGAATACAGCTTGCTCTTGAAGGCGGCCGAGGCCGACGAAGCCCACATCGCCGCCGTTGGCACGCCGGTGGCGGTGCCGACTGCAACGACGGCGCCCGGCGCTCCCGCAGCCACCGCAGCGCCCGCTGTACCGGCCAAGAACGCCTGGACTGACACGATTGCGCTGAAGGGCGATCTGCGTACTCGCTACGACTTCACTGATCGTGAGGGCAGCGAATCGCGCGGCCGCGGTCGTCTGCGTTATCGCCTGGGCGTGATCGCCAATCCGGCCGCCAATATCGAAGTAGGGGCGGGGATCGCTAGCGGCAGTGGCGACCAACGGTCGGCTAATCAGACTTTCGACCAGGTCTTTTCCGGCAAGCAGCTCAACCTCGATTACGCCTATATGCAATACGGCTTTGGCAATGGTGTGACCGCTGTCGCCGGCAAGTTCGCGATCAAGAACTACCTGTGGACGCCGACCGATGTGATGTGGGATACCGACATCAATCCGGAAGGCGCCGCCGTGAAATACACCGGCAGCAACGCCATTGGCGCTTTCTACGCTCAAGGTGGTCTGTGGGTGTTGTCCGAATCAAAGCCCGACTCCAACGATGCCTACCTGGCTTATGGCCAGCTCGGCCAGGGTTGGAAGTCCGGCGACTGGTTCGGCACGGTGGCGGCCACTACCTACGTGTTTTCCCATCTCACGAACACCAACAGCACCTTTCACCGGGGTGGTAATACCGATAGCCACATGAACTCTTTCAATCTGGCCACCGAAGTCGGCACTAAGCTAGGCGGCGGCACCGCTTCGCTGGTGGGAGAATTCATCGACAACTACGAGACTTCCTCGTCGCAAGACATCGCCTGGTCGGTGGGCACTAAGTACCAGTGGAACAAGTGGAGCATGAAATACCTCTACGTCGATCTGGATGCCAACGCAGTACCGGATTTCCTGCCGGATTCAGATCGCTTCGAGGGCGACACCGGCGTGCACGGTCACGAGTTTGAGATTCAGTACGAAATCATCAAACACATCGTGCTCGGGATTGACTACTACCATGTGCGACAGACTGCGACCAAGGTCGACGAGAACCGCCTGCAGGCGGATATCAGCGTTAAGTACTGAGGCGCAAGACCGGGCGCCGCGCCATTGTCGCCCCGTCACTCAGCTGCGTTTACGCGCGTGGGTGGCGGCAACGATCAGTGCGTAGAAGCCACGACCCTGGGTCGTGATCAGGTCCACCACAGCGTCGATCAGATTGCGATCCAGGCAAGCCAGCGGCAAGTCGTAGGTGGTGCTGCCCAGCATCACCACATTGCGCAAGGTGATGCGCGCGGTCTCGCGTGTGCGGTCGGCACTGAAGCTGACCGCAGCTGACACTAGCGGCTCGATAATCAGCTTGCTGGCGGTGGCGCTAGACACACTTTTGACAGTGAGGTCGTGGTCTAAAAGCTTCCTGCGCAGGGCTTTATAGACTGTCTCCGAGGCGCACACATAGACCAGCGGTTCGCGGCCCCGGTAGGCAAAGGACAGGGTGAAATTGCCGTCCGTCGGCAGCTGGTGATCGTGCAGCGCGAAATTTTCCAGCGCGAAGGTGCGCAGGCGTCCAATGCCGACCAGGTCGAACTCGGCTTTCAGTCGTAGCGGTGGGTTGGTGGCCGCTGCGACCAACGCGGCACAGGTGCGGCGCGCCTGGCTAAGATGCGGATCGATCGTTTCGCGGGCGCGGTTGATGCGGCTCGGGACCACCCGCGACTGCACACGCGAAATCGGGTTGTCGGTCACATCGAGGGTCAATGGCTCGGTCTTATCGTCAGTCATGGCGTGATCTCCTCGGCGACATGGCGTGTGCCGTGCGTCGCTAATATCGGTCAGGCACCGCGCGCACTGGACGGCACTGCGTCACATAACGACGCCTGAGCGTCACGTTTGTTTACATTTCTGTTTACATTTCGTCGCGAGCGGTCCTGATCGCCCCCGTCCAAGCTGCGGCGGCCGCCACCCTTTGCGGGTTTGCGCTGTTTTGACCATGGGCTATTCTGAAACCCCGTCATGCCGCGCATCCTGCCGGCCGTGCTGGTTCGATTCCAGGAACAGTCATCGCGCCATGAACGTTGAAACTATCAAGCTGCAGGTCCACGAACTTGCCATCGGTATGCAGGTGGTCAAGCTCGATCGTCCGTGGCTGGGCACGCCCTTCCTGTTGCAGGGTTTCCGCATCACCAACAGCGAAGAACTGAAGCAACTCGCGGCCTGTTGTGGCTATGTGTATGTCGAGGTCAAGCAGGGTGTCACGCCGCCGTCCGGTCGCGGCGAACTCGTGACCTTGAACGAAGAGGGGGATGTAGTCGAGGTCAAGCGCACCGTGTCGGCGCTGTCCCAGCGCGAGCGCGACAGCGCAAACACCAACCCTGCCGCGCTGCCGCGTGCGGCCGTCAGTTATGCCCTGGAGGCCAGCTTCAGCGAAGAACTGCCGCGTACCCACGCTGCGCTCGCGGCGACCAAGTGCGCGGTCAAGGTGCTGATCAACGCTGTGCGCGACGGCCAGCGCACGACGCTCGAGCCGGTTAAAGTTGCGGCAGTGATGCTTGAGGAATCGATGTTGCGCAATCCCGATGCCGGCATGCTGCTGCGAGCATTGGCTAACGACGAGGCTTTTTCCTTTCGACACTGTGTCAACAGCACGATGCTCGCGATCAGCGTCGGTCGCGCGCTCGGTCTGCGTCGCCAGACTATCCACGAGCTGACGATGGGCATGCTGCTCGCTGATGTGGGCAAATTGCGTCTGCCTAAGGAACTGTTGCGCGCCAACCGCCGGCTCGAGAAGCGCGAAACTGAAATCATCAAACTGCACGTCAAGTTCGGTCTCGAAATAGCGAAGGACCTCGGCGGCTTGACCCCGGGTACGCTCGAAGTCGTCGCCTCCCATCACGAGCGTTTCGATGGGTCGGGTTACCCGCGCGGTCTGGACGGTGGCGAGATTCCGCTACTGGCACGCATCGCCGGTCTGGCCGATACCTTCGACGCGATCACCAGTGATCGTTCCTATGCGCAGGCCATCGTCATGCACGAGGCAGTGCAGGAGCTCTACGCCGCGCCGGTCGAAATTTTTCAGCGCGAATTGGTCGAGACCTTGATCCAAGTGCTCGGTACTCATCCCATCGGTAGCCTGGTGGAATTGGCCGATGGCAGTGTCGCGCTGGTGGTGGCCCAGAATCGTGAACGGCGGTTGTTGCCATGGGTGCTGCCCCTGAGCGACGGTGCCAGACGCCCGCTCGCGGCGCGACAGTTGCGCAATCTCGCCATTGAAGGGGGGCCGCTGGTGCGCCAGGTTCTGGACTACGGGTGTTATGGCTTCGTGCCATCAGCAGCACTGTTCGGGCTCTGAGCGTGGTACGCCCCAATGGCGTAGGCCGAGACAACCCATTAGACTCTGGGCGATGTCAAAGAAGAGCTACATCATTGGCCGCGCGGGGGATATCGCCCTGTACGACGATACGGTGTCGCGACGTCACGCGCGCTTGGACGTCGATGGTGAGGAGTGTTTCCTGACCGATCTCGAATCCCGTAATGGCACCTATCTCATCCATGAAAAGCAGTTGCTGCCGTTTACCAAGGGCCCGGTCACCCATGATTTAGTGTTCGCCTTTGGCGAATGTGTGCGCACGATGAGCCAGTTGTTGGGCAGTATTCCGGGCCGCCAAGCGGCGGCGTCGGCCGAGGCCGGCTCGACGTCGGTTGCCGATCCGATCAGCTTCGATGCCACTACGGCCAGCCTGCCCGCCGTGCAGCGGCTCACTGCGCTCGACATCATCGGCCTGCTGGAGCGCGCTGAAGACGCCCTTGAAGCCGGTCGTCCTCTCACCGAAGTGTGCGAGACGCTCGGCATCAGCGAACAGCGTTACCAGCGCTGGTGCCGCGAATACGGCGCGACGCGTATCGAGCGCGAAGGTAATACCCTGGCGCTGCGCCGCGAGAACGAACGCTTACGCAAGCTGGTGTCGGATCTCTCTCTGGAACGCGACGCCTTGCGCGAAGCGCTGGAAGTGGCCCGTCATCGCATCCGCAACGAAAGTCCCACGCCACCTAATCTGAGTGTGGTCGGCGACGGCAAGCCCAAGGGCTGACGACCGGCGCGGCCTGCGCGGCGCGCAGCCTTTCAAATCTGATTTCTTCAGGCCGGCTTGTCGCCGAGCGCGGTCTTACGACGCGCTTGGCCGCTCGCCGCGTGCGGCGTGCGTAACACGCTGTCGTTGTTCTTTTCGATTTCGCGGGCAGCATCGGCCAACAGTGCCGCGCTGCGCATCATCTCGTGGCCGGCACTGACCAGGGTGATGTAGCGCGCCGGGTCCTGTTCGACGAAGCAGCCATGGGTAGTGACACTAGCGACGTCTTCGGCGATGGTCAGCGCGGCGTAGGCCTTGGCGGCGGCGTAGGGATTGCCAAACTCGGCGGCGGTAATCGCCAGCTCGGCGCTGACGATCAAGCTCGGCAGCACCGGCTCAGCACCGCTCTTCATGCTCTCAATGACGCTGTCGACTTCGTTCTGCACCGCGCGCAGCACGCCGCAGGCGGCCAATACCTTGATGACGTCTGCGTTGAACAAGGCCATCTCGCTCGGGTCGAGAAATTCACGGCGCGCACCGATCATCGCATCGGCCGGCAGGATGATGAAGCCGAGGTTCGCGACCACCTGCTTGACCTGTTTACCTTCTTCGTTGTTCTTGAAGAAGGCCTTCTTCGACGGTGCGTCGCCAATAACAATAGTGGCAATACCGGCCGCCAGCAGCGCGTCGCGTGCCTTGCTCGGGCCGGGCAGGGCGGCATTTGGGCTGACCAGCAAAACGAGATCGGCGCCAAAGGTGATGCAGTCAGCGGTCGGTCCCGCACACGCGGCGTGGTCGAGCTTGGCACCGCTGGTAAAGGCACGGGTTTCGAGGTCGTCGCGATCGGCGCGTTCGTCCAGCAGCAGCTCGAGCAGCGGCGTGGCACCGATGCATCCGAGTTTCAGTACCCCAAGCTTGAAAGCGCGGTCCGTCATGAGCCCGTCCTCGTAGTGAGATGGCCGGCAGCGCGGCGCGGTGTTGTTGGGCCGGGCTTGAGATGCCGGGCGCAGAGACGAAAAGACCGGCGCGTGGCCGGTCTTTCCTGTAGGGAGGGCAGATTATCAGGCCTTCTTGGCGAAGGCGCTGCACCAGCCCCCGGCATTGACGGCCGAACCGGCAAACAGCGCACAGGGGCCCCATTGCGCCGCGCCGCCCTGAAACAGCAGGCAACCCGCGCAGGCGCTGCCGGCGACATAGGCGGGGAATTTGGCCGTGTCGGCCTTGCTCGCATCTTGCACATAGCCCAGTGCCTGGGCCTGCGGACCTGCCTCGTCGACGTGCGGGAGATCGGCGGCATAGGCGATGCGCCCGGCAGCGGTCACCGTGACGGCCGCGAGGCCCGCACAAATGCGTCCAAAGCCACGACGATCGATAGAATTCGACATGCTGATCTCCTTGAGAATGGTGGAAAAATCCTTAGCGCCCATTGTGGACTGCGATGGCGCGCTCGTACACGTTTCGCGCTCATATGCGGCGCAGATTTGCGCTGTCTCGCTGGTAATCGAGCTCCGCCACGCAGCGCTCAAGCTGGCGCGCGCTGTGCGCATCGAGTGCAATGAAACGTGCACCCACGCGCGGCGCGCTGCGCGCACGCGAGGGCAGCATGTGGCGCACCTCAACCACCGCGCGCAAAGTGCCGTGGCCGGGCAGATCGATTTCGCAAGCCGTCGGTTGGCCGCATTCGTCTTGGATATTTTTGACGTCGCCCGATAGCAGGCGCGCGCAAAAGCCATGGGGCGAGAGGTCGCGAATCTCGCCGCGCACCCAAGCGCGGGTGCGGGTCTCGAAACGTACTGGCACGCCGCGATCGAAGGGTACCGTAACGCGGTAACTGCCGCGCCGCTGCGGATATTCGATGTCCTGCGGATAACGCACCTTGTAATAGGCCAGTCCGGCCTGGCTGCCCCGCTGCACAATATGGCTGGCGAATTTGATTTCCATGCCCTGCAGGCGGGTACGTACCCGCAAACCCGGCAGTTGCCCTGCGCGGGCATCGCCGCCCGCCGGCGTGAGGGTATCGATAACCAGATAACCGGCATCGGGCACCAGCTCGATGATGGCGCTCTGATAGGCCGAGTCGTCTGCGTCCAGACGAATGTCGAGCAGGCAGTGGGCTTCGTAGATTTTCTTCAGCAGCAGATGGCGGCTTTCGCGCGGATCGACGGCGTCGGGCAGGCCGCTCACCGTAAGTTCACTGGTGCGGGCTTCGACATCCCCAAGCAGTTGCATGACCGGCGTGCGTCTTAGGGGTCAGGCGTGTCCAACCGGCCGGCCGGCATTGCGCCGTTGCAGTCGTCCGCTGGCGTCGTAGGTGGCGATCGGGCGCGGGCCACCGCGCAATGTCTCGAGCAGCCGCCCGGTCAGATTGCGATTGAGTTCGATAGCGCCGCCGTTGATGCGGTTGGCCGTGGCGCAGGCCTTGGCCTGGCGCTCAAGCGTGATGAGGGACTGGCGGTCGAGTTTGCCGCCGGCGCGGCAATAATTGCCGGTCGCGGTTTCGAGTGCCACCACCAGTTCGAGTTTACGCGCGACGGCGGCTTCGAGGCCGTCACTATCGCGTTGGCGTAGCGCGTTCAATTCGCTGGCCAGCACCCCACGCAATTCATCGAGCAGTGCACCGAGCTCCAGACGCAGCTCGACCAGTGCTGGTGGCGTGGCCGTCATTGCATTCAGCGCGCCGGCCCGCCGCGCGTCAACTGCGCCTCGAAGGCGGTCAACTTATCGGCGATCTTGGCATCGTCGATACGATAGTCGCCACTCTCGATGGCGTCCTTCATCTCAGCCACCCGTGCCTGATCGACTTCCGGCAACTGTGCCACGGCATCGGTCAGACGCTGCAGACGGGCCGCCAGATCGGTCAGCGTGACTATGTCGGAAGTCTTGGCAGGTTCGCTCGCGGCAACGGCCGACGGCCCACCCACCTTGCGCAATCCGGTGTCGACCGCGTTCAGGCTCTGCGGTCCGGTTCCTTTTATTTCAGCAACCATGTGTTCTATATCCCCTAGATGGACAGTCCGAGTTAGCGGCATTGCGGCCGCGTTCCTTTAGCATTGCCAGGTCTTTTGCGCGCCCTGTCGCATAATTAAATCACTTGTGATTTCGGGCGCTTGGCGCGGCCGCACGATTACAGTAACGCACCAGCGTGAATCACGACCACGCCGTCGGCATTGACCACCCCTTCGACAACCCGTTTGGAGTTCAGGTTACGCACCGAAACGCGG
>JANMJF010000084.1:0-6330 GCA_031371245.1 Pseudomonadota bacterium
CGGCGAACCGCCTCAATGCTCGTTTGCCATAGAGCGAGTTTGCGAAAGCCTGCATCGACACCCTCGTCTGGGGCGTCCAACCCAAACTCTGCTGACAGCGACGACCAACGAGCCAGGAGCTTGCGCGCCTCGTGTCGCCACCATAGAACTCCTTGGAGTAGTTGCCAGTCATCTTTGGATTTCGGCGCAATACCTGCGAGAGTGACTACAGCAACCAATCGGCGTGCGTCGCCCTTGCCGAAAGGCAAAGTGAATGCACTTTTGCCCGCCACGAGACGGCCGATGGCTTCGAAGAAGTCTTCGTTCAGCTCAGCATCCGCCGGGATCTCTGCCGCCTGCGCAACTAGCTCACGCCGTTGACGTTCAAGCCTTCGAACATCAGTACAGATAGTGAGTAGCGCTTGCAGCACGGGGTCGCTCGGCTGCATGTCAGCAAGGCGCGTACTGCAGATGTCCAGCCACGGCTGGCTCATGCTGGCGAGCGTGGCCTTCAGTGCCAGACGTTCGTCAAGAAACTTGGCCAGCGCCTGCGCCTTTTCAAACGTCTCTAGGCGCGAGTCAACCACGGCAAGGATGGCGCCTTCGCGCACACTAGTATCGATGGACTTGGCACGGACCAAGTCGCGGTGCAGCCCAAGCAGATCAACCCACGAAGGGAATTCATCCAACGATGGCCACGAGCAGTCAACGTACACGAGATCCGCGCCGACCCGCATGCGCGCGGTGCGCAATGCGCCAATATCGGCGTCGTTGAAGGGCAGCGATGCTGCCTTGACCGCAGGAGGTTCGTCGTCCAACCATTGATGCTCTTCCACTTGGCCGAGAACCAGCTTGGCCATTTCCTCCGGCCTGACCTCTGTGCCCTGGAAGGAATAATTACGCATGTGCTTGCCGGCATAGTCGGCCACGCTTCGGTCGACATGTGCAATCTTCGCGTGAAGCTGGTTCAGATTCTGCTCGGCCGCTGTGATGCGCGCGGCCGCCCGCGTGGGGTTCATGGATGCGACGCTCGACGCAATCGTCTGGATTGAATGCTCGAACTGCTTCATGCCGTCACGCTCATCGGATAGCAGCGCGATGCTGAGCGGACGAATACGCTCGGGCAGCTTGTCTTGCAGTACAGCCAACGCTGACTCACTCTTGGCCGTTACCAGCACGCGCTTACCCTGTGCAAGGTAATGGCAGATGACGTTGGCAATCGTGTGGGTCTTGCCAGTGCCAGGTGGTCCTTGAACGACAACACCATCGTTGCTGTGGAGTTTCTGCACGATGGAGACCTGCTCATCGTTGTAGGGCATCGGGAAGTAAAGCTCCATCGCCTCCGACCCCGCATCGCTGGTCGACAGGCCACGAAAGGGCTGCTCGGGCCGCACACGCACCGTCGAGTCACCGCGTTCGACAAAGCTGCGGATGACGCCAGGCAATTCGGTGGCAGCCTGCACTGCCTTCCTAAGCCGTCGGATGTCTTCTAGGAAGATGTCACCCGAACGCTTCCGACCGAAGAGCACCCACGTGCTTGTGATCTTGAGCGTGTCGCCCGCCATGGGCGGCACAAGGTCTTCCGTTCGAGTTTCGTAGGCACCGGTTGGGTCTAAGTGGGCCACTGCCGCTTTGAGTGTGCCCTCGAAGGTCGATGTATCAAACGGATTAACCCTATGAGCGCCACTGGCCAACGCACTCTTCCAGAATGCTTCCAGTTGACGCACGCCCGGCAGTTCCATCTCGGCGTAACAATCGGCTTCTAGGCGAGGTTCGATATTGCGCGGCCGCACCTCCAGGTCAAACGTCTTCTCGTTGAGCGAGATTTCGCAGGACTGCGCCAGCAGCGGATGCTTCACAGGTGTGGGGAAGCCGTCTTTTTTCCAAACGGCGTGGCCAATTCCCCAGACAAGTTCGAGCGGCGTTTCCGCTCCCTCGGAGGCGATCGCCTGCTGCAAAGAGAAGAGCTGGTTGTAGCGAGCGATGGCCTTACGACGCGCACGTTCTGCGGCAGCCCACGGCTCCCACTGGTACTCGACGTACCAATCGAACAGCTCCTTGATTTCAGGATGATCTTTCAGCAGCTCACGGCCAACTTCGCGCTTGCCCTCGTAGGTAACCACCTCCATCTTCAGCTCGGGCATCTTCTCGGGACTCTTCGGAAGCGTGACCCAAGGCTTGAACTTCTCGTCCAACTCGGGAGCCGCAATCTCTTGCAAGCGCGGCACTCGCAGCCACACATCGTCGCCTTCGACTTGAAGGTTGAACTGCAGCTCGGGCAACCCTTTCAGCTCGTGCTGGTGGGCGACAAAGTAGTCGGTGGAGACGGAGAAGGCGGGTTTGGTCTTGAGTTTCTCGACCTGCTCGATGTAGCTGAGCAGGTCGAGAACGCGTGGTGCTGCTCCGTTCACTTCTTCACCCTCCGCGCCTTGTTCGGCGTTGGGCGCTCCGCGATGTCATGCGTATCGCAATACGCGAACAGCAGCGTTTCCAACGTATTCGTCAGGCTGCGGTTTTCACGCGCAGCAGCCATCTCCAAGAGCGTCTTGAATTTCGGTGACACCCGAAAACTCATTGATACGCTCTTTTCCGCTGCCATGTCGTGATCCCGATGTATTGCGTAGTTATTGCATTTTACTATACGTGAAAGTGCGTTCCGAAATTGTCGCCTGCGCTAGGTGGTAGATAGTCCCGGTTTCGTGAGGCCGGTCAGCAATCAACGCCGGCAGGCTGTACAGGCTTGGGACACCTCCAGTGGGGCGCATGGATATTGATGCCTGTCAGATTTTTCTGTACACTTCTGACACTGTAGGGATCTACCACATGCACACCCTTGCCAAACAGGTACTTGCACACGCTGCCGGGCTAGCCGAAGGCACGCCTTTGGTCGCCAAAGAATTGCTGCACCTGGGCAGCCGCGCAGCCGTAGACCAAGTGTTGTCCCGCCTGGTGAAGCGTGGCGCCCTGCTGCGTGCCGGCTGCGGCATCTATGTCCTGCCCGTCGAAAGCCGTTTTGGGACCCGCGCGCCTTCGGCCGTCAAGATGGTCGAGGGCCTGGCGAATCAGCGTGGGGAAATCATCGTGTCGCACGGCGCCGCTGCCGCCAACGCGCTGGGCCTGACCACACAGGTGCCGATGCGGGCGGTCTATCTCACGTCCGGCCCCAGTCGCCGCTTGAAACTTGGCGCACAGATGGTCGAGTTCCGCCACGCGCCGACTTGGCAGTTGATCTTTCCTGGACGGGCCGCCGGCGAGGTGGTGCGAGCACTGGCTTGGCTGGGTCCTGAAAGCGCCGGCGAAGCAATCGAGAAACTACGCGCCAAACTGCCCGCATCCGAGTTGAAGGAAGTTGCATCGGCGCGATCCCGCTTGCCGACGTGGATGGCTCAAGAAGTCAGCGCCCTAGTGACCCATGACTGAGTTCTTCCAGCTCTCCACCGCCGAACGCCTGGACGCGCTCAACGCCGCAGCTAACACATCGGGCCTGCTGCCCCATCTGCTGGAGAAAGACATCTGGGTAGTCTGGTCGCTGCAACACCTCTTCACCGGCCCTTACGCGCAGCACTTGGTCTTCAAGGGTGGCACCTCCTTGTCGAAAGCCTACGGTGTCATCCGGCGCTTCTCCGAAGACGTGGACCTGACCTATGACATCCGCGCTATCGCCAGTGATTTGGTGGGCGATGCGGAGGCACCGCTGCCCGCCAGCAACAGCCAGGAAAAGAAATGGACCAAGGAGATTCGTGCGCGCGTCTCGGACTGGATCGGCGCCGAGATCGTGCCAAGTCTCAAGCTCGATATTGAGCAGCATGGTCTACCAGCGACTGTGCGAGCGGAGGGCGAAAAAGTATTCATCGACTACGCACCGTTGACCGCTGGCACCGGCTATATCTCGCCCGCCGTCATGTTGGAATTCGGCGCCCGCTCCACTGGCGAACCCAGCGAGCGACGCACCATCCATTGCGACGCGGCCACCCATCTGCAAGGTGTGGACTTTCCAACCGCGACGCCGAAGGTCATGCGCGCCGAACGCACCTTCTGGGAGAAGGCCACGGCAATTCATGTTTTCTGCGCGCAAGGCGAGTTCCGGGGAGGCGACCGCTTTGCGCGTCACTGGCACGACGTGACGAGACTGGATACCGCCGGCTTCGCCGACGCCGCCATCGCGGACAAAGCCCTCGCCCGCGCAGTTGCCCATCACAAAACCGTGTTCTTTGCAGAGAAGAACACTCATGGCGAGGCCGTCGATTATCACGCTGCCGTCACCGGTGGGCTTCAGCTTGTACCTGCTGGCGGTGCGTTGGTTAAATTGGCGGCCGACTATCGACACATGGTCGATGACGGTTTGTTTCTCGACGACGTCGAACCCTTTGAAACTCTGCTCGATCGATGCCGGGCTGTTCAACAGAAGGCGAATTCAAAAACGTAATTGATCACGGGACGGTGTTAAAGAACATTCCGCCGCCGCGCGGCCCCTACTCCCACTCTATCGTCGCCGGCGGCTTACCCGAGATGTCATACACCACGCGCGACACACCCGCCACCTCATTGATGATGCGCCGCGAACAGAGATCGAGAAATTCATAGGGCAGGTGCGCCCAACGCGCCGTCATGAAATCCACCGTCTCGACCGCGCGCAGCGCAATGACGTGCTCGTAACGTCGCGCATCGCCTTGCACCCCGACCGACTTCACGGGCAGGAACACCGCAAAAGCCTGGCTGACCTTGTTGTATAGATCGTGACGATAGAGCTCTTCGATGAAGATCGCATCGGCACGGCGTAAGGTCTCGGCATAGTCGCGCCGTACTTCGCCAAGGATACGCACACCGAGACCCGGCCCCGGAAACGGATGGCGATAAACCATCTCGCGCGGCAGACCCAAAGCCATGCCCACTTCGCGCACTTCGTCTTTGAAGAGTTCGCGCAAGGGCTCGATCAGTTTCAGTTTCATGTGCGCCGGCAAACCGCCAACGTTGTGATGGGACTTGATGACCTGGGCCTTGCCCGAAGCGGCACCGGCCGACTCGATGACGTCGGGATAGATGGTGCCCTGAGCGAGAAAAGCCACGCCCTCGATGCGGCTCGCCTGCGCATCGAATACTTCGATGAAGACGCGACCGATCACCCGGCGTTTGTCTTCCGGATCTTCGACCCCGGCCAGCGCACCGAGGAATTGTTCGGCGGCATCGACGCAGCGCACATCGACACCCATATTGGCGGCAAAGGTCGCCATCACTTGCTCGGCTTCGTTCAAGCGCAACAGACCGTTGTCAACGAAGACGCAGGTCAAACGCTCACCGATGGCTTCGTGCAGCAAAGCCGCCACCACCGACGAATCGACACCGCCAGACAGCCCCAGCAGCACACGCTGCTCGCCGACCAACGCGCGCACCCGCGCGATGCTGTCTTGAATGATATTGGCGGGATTCCATCGCTCACCGCAGCCGCAGATCTCGTGCACTAAGCGGCCGAGTATGGCCTGGCCCTGATGGGTATGGGTGACTTCGGGATGAAACTGCACGGCATAGAAACGCCGTGTTTCGTCGGCCATGGCCGCGATCGGTGCGTTCGCGCTTGAGCCGGTCAACTTGAAGCCGGGCGGCAGTTCAGTAACGTGATCGCCATGGCTCATCCACACATCGAGCAGGCCATGACCCTGGTCGTTGGTGTGATCTTGAATATCGCGAAACAACCGCGAATGGCCGCGTGCGCGCACTTGGGCATAACCGAATTCGCGCTCTGGTGCGCGCTCGACTTTGCCACCGAGTTGCACCGCCATGGTCTGCATGCCATAACAGATGCCGAGCACCGGCACGCCGAGTTCAAACACACAGGCCGGCGCGCGGAACTGCTCGTTCTCGTAGACCGATTCCGGGCCACCCGACAGGATCACGCCACGCGGATTGAATTCCCGCAGCGCCTCCATACTCATGTCGAAGGGACGGATCTCGCAGTAGACCTGCGCTTCGCGCACGCGGCGCGCGATGAGCTGGGTGTACTGCGCGCCGAAATCGAGGATCAGAATGCGATCGGCGTGCACATCGCCCTTCGCGCCTGGGGTGCTGGACATCGCTGCTATGCTCACGGCTCGCCGCGCCGCGCGCGGCGGCGATCAATCGAGACGGTAATTGGGCGCTTCCTTGGTGATCTGCACGTCGTGCGCGTGGCTCTCGCGCATGCCGGCGGCAGTCACCTTGAGAAATTTAGGCTTGCTGCGCAGCTCTGCCATATTGCGGCAGCCGGTATAACCCATGGCGGCGCGCACGCCGCCCAGCATCTGATGCACGATGGCCGACAGCGGCCCCTTGTAGGGCACACGGCCTTCAATGCCTTCCGGCACCAGCTTCTCGATC
>JANMJF010000115.1:0-1714 GCA_031371245.1 Pseudomonadota bacterium
GCCGGCGATGTCAATTTAGTGGATGTCCCGGAATCGCAAATATCGGAGCCCTCCCACAGCTCGCAAGAACGTCTCAACACAATAAATTCATAGGTGTCCCATGATTCGTATTCTTTCAAGATCTCTGACCCCTTGAACTGCCGCTCGCGATCGGTGCGCCGGTCTGGGTGAGTTTCAAATCTAGCGCGGTACAGACCTGGTAGGCTTAATCGCATGCCCACCAAGGGGTACACTGTCGGTGTAATCCACTGCACAGAGAACGAAACACCACGATGCCCCAGTCAGCGCCACCGCAGAAACTAGATGCCCTCAACGCCCTGGCGGTCACGGTGCGAGCGGCCAGCCCGCGCGGCGCTAAGCTGAGTAAGGAACGTAAGCAGTTCAACAAGCTGGTGAAGGACATCGACGCGCTGCGCGCCGCGCTCACGCAATGGCGTGAATTCGTGCCGACCTTGCACAACCGCGTGACAACCAAAATCGAGCCCCTGGTCGCCCGCTTCCGTGAACGCCGCGTGCAACTCGTCATGGTCTTGAGTCACGCCATCGACGGTCGGGAACTCAGCAAACGTCAGAAGACTAAGGCCATCGAGATCCTGCACTGGCATCTGTCCGAGATCCTGGCCGCCGGGCCAGATGAGGACTTGATTGCGCTCTATGACAAATACGCCGAAGTCGGTTTCGAAGAACAACAAGCAGCCGAAGCTGACTTCCTGCGTACCATGGCAAACGAAGTCTTCGGCCTCGATATCGACGAAGGCGAAGACGCATCAACACTCACGGCGGAAGATTTCGAGCAGTTGATGACCGCGAAGATCGAAGCCGAACACCAATCCGACACCGCACGTCGCGCAGCGACGCCGAAGCAGAGCACCAAGGCCCAGGCGCAGGAAGCCCTGCGCCACCAGCTGGCCCAGGGCGCGAGCCAGGCGGTGCGCGAAATCTACCGCAAACTCGCCAGTGAATTGCATCCCGATCGCGAACCGGACGAGGACGAGCGTGCGCGCAAGACCGCGCTTATGCAGCAGGCCAACCAGGCCTATGCCAGCAGCGATCTGCTGACTCTGCTCGGCTTGCAGCTACAGACCGAGCAACTCAACAGCACCGCCCTGAACAGCCTGGCGCGCGAACGACTGCTGCAATACAACCACCTGCTCGCCGATCAATGTCGACAACTACGCACAGAGCTGGAGGATCTGATCGCGCCCTTCGCGATGAACAAGGTGGGCGGCACGGGTGAGCTGACACCCGACACAGTTGTACGCGCGCTCGATCGCGAAGCACGGGAATTGAAGCGCTGGGCCAAGGATTGCGAGGCCGACATCGCGCACTTTCAAGATATGCGCAACATCAAACACGCCTTAAACGCCTATCAATTGGGCGATCTTGACGCGGATTATGCTTCGCCGCTGGACGAGATATTCTTCGAGGCGCCACCGCCGCCGAAGCGGCGGCCGCGATAGCGCCAGTCCGTATCACGCGGTGGCCGCGCGCCGCGTCGACGACTACTCAGCCAGGGGCGGTAACCGCAGCGCGGGAATCATGCTCAACCGGCAACTCGATATTCAATGTAGCTATCCCCACGGCACCCTCCAGCGCACGCCAGCGCGGCAACACCGCGCGCAGCGCTTCGAGCTTCACGTGCCCATAGCCGCGAATAGCCGTGGCAACACCGGCCAAGTCCAACACCTCGGCATAGTTATCTGACTTCAGTTGG
>JANMJF010000134.1:0-9602 GCA_031371245.1 Pseudomonadota bacterium
ACGAAGGCACGGTGCGCGATTACCTGCGACATTCCAAATTCAACGTCACGCAGGGCAAGAATTTCGAACACTCCGGCGCGATGGGACCATGGTTGGTCAGCGCCGACGAACTGGACCCGATGAGCGAGCTGCGCGTCATGACCCGTGTCAACAGCGAACAGCGGCAGAACGACGTGACTGCCAATCTCATGTTTCCGTTTCGCTACCTCCTAAGCTATCTCTCGACGTTCTATCGCCTGCAGCCGGGCGACATCATCGCCACCGGCACACCCAATGGCGCCGGTGCACGCTTCGACCCGCCAAAATACTTGCGACCCGGCGATAGAGTGGAAGTGGAAGTGCCGGGCATCGGCGTCTTATCCAATACCGTCGTGGCCGAGAGTTCGTGAGCGCGAGCCTGGCGCGTCGCGCTCGCGCCGGCGACTTTCTGCGCGACATTGAACTCTCGCTGCCCTTGCAACTACTGAAAGCGCGCGAAGCGGCGATGGCGCGCTTTCGGCCGATGTTGCGCAGCCATCGTCTGACCGAACAACAGTGGCGCGTGATCCGCGTACTGGCCGCCAGCGAAGCGCTTGATGGTCGTGAGCTTGCACGTCGTAGTTTTCTGCTGGCGCCGAGTCTGACCCGCATCCTGAAGTATTTCGAAATACAGAAGATGATCAAACGCAGCGCCCACTCCAGCGATCAACGCCGCGTGCTTTTTGCGCTGACTGCCAAGGGACGCAGACTGTTCGACGAAGTAGCGCCGGATGCGGAAGCTTTGTATGCCGCTATCGCGAGCGAGTTCGGCGGGCAGAAGCTCGAGACCTTATACGAACTATTGGCGGAGTTCTCCGCCGCGCTTGGCGGTGGTGAGGGCGAGTAGTCCTGCCCTGTAGCTGTGGGTCCGAATGAATTCGGACCCACAAAGGCGGTGCTAGGCGCGCGCCAGCAAGGCCTCCACCCGCGCCATCATCTCGTCCTTGTCGTAGAGGTCGTAATAGATCGAGGCCATGATGTTCTGCGGGCCAAAGAAAAAGCGCTCATAGAGCGTCTGGCGGCTGCCGAAGGCCGACACGGCGACGTCGTGGGCGAGGCGGAACAGCGCGACGCGATCGCGGCTGTTGAGATTCACGGTCTGAAAATACTGCTCGACATCCGGGCCGATGGCATTGGAGAAATCGGCCTCGCACGGGATGGCCACCAGCGAACTCGAGCCAAGCAACTGCACCAGCTCGATCAAACGCGGGTACATTTTCGGGAACAGATTACGCGAGGTATCGAGCGGTCGCCGCAAGGGCACGAACACATCCCGCTGATCGACATGGGCCTGGCCTTCGCCGGCGTAGCGAAAAGCGCGCACGCTCTCGGTTATCCACATCGCTTCGGCGATCTGCGCTTTGACTTCCATGTCTTTGTCCTTGCCCGTCGCGCGCGCCATCGCGCACAGCAGGCCGACGATGAATTCGGCCTTCGCCAGTTTGCTGCAAACCACCTGATGCATCATGTGGACAACGGCATTGGTCTCGGCAAAAGCACGATTGCACAGCAAGGGATCGCGGTACATGAAGACCCGCTCCCAGGGCACCAACACATTGTCGAATACCACCACGGCGTCCATTTCCTCAAACCGTGAGGCGAGCGGCGCATCGTAGTGGGATTGTGAGAGGTCGTAGGTATCGCGGCAGATCAGCCGTATCCCTCGCGTCGCAATCGGCAGCGCAAAGGCGAAGGCGAACGGCAGATTGTCCGGCGAGGCGGTCAGCAGGCTGGAGGGAAAGACCTCGATTTCATCGGCGTGGGGGCCCAAGGTCGCGAGCAGGCGCGCGCCATTGACGACGATACCGGCGTCGGTTTCCTTGACGATTTGCAGGGCTACCTTGTCGCTATATTTGCCTTCTTTGGCCTGGGCGTGATTGAAAGTCGGGTTGACCAGGGTGTGGGTCAGCACCTTGTCGTTGTCGCGGACGTAGTGGTAGTAGCGGCGCATGTTCTCGCCGAATTCGGGGCGGCCCTGGGCGAGAAAGTCCGCGCCGGCGGCAAAGGCCATCAATGAAGCATTTTTATAGTCCGGCGTGCGGCCGAACATGCCGTTCGACCAAGTGGCCCATGCGTAAAAGGCTGCGCCCCGTCGCGCGATATCGGTCTGCGAGCGCGGCACGAGGAAGGACATACCATAGCGCCGGCCGTGGTCTTCATAGGTGAGTATGTCGTCGAGCGCGGGATCGAATTGTTTGTCCATGAAGCCGGCCAGCGAGTGCGCGCTGCGGCACAGGCCCGGTTCGGTGGTGACGTCCGCCACCCGCTTGCCGGCCAGCCATACTTCGCGACCATCGTTCAGGCCAGCCAGATATTGATGGCCGTTGCGTATGCCAGTGCCGGTGTTTGCGCTGCTCATGATTTGCTCCTGGTTGTTTGGCGTGGGGAGCGCGGTTTGGTGTTGCGCGTGGGTGGCACGTCGCCAGCCAGACAAGGAGTCGATATTTACTATATTAACTAAATGACTGGCCTGGCAAGTCCGCTCTATGGTGGGTGACGAAGCGCAACGGGCTGTTTACCGCGCGGCTCCGTGGCGGCTCGCTCGAGCGCAATTCAGGCGGCGGCGGTCTGTGCTTCGAGTTTGTCGATCAGATCGCCCAGTACGCGGTCGAACAACGGGTCGGCTTCGGCGTGGATGATGATCGCGCACTTGTCCCTCAATTGCCGAGCGAGATCGATGAGCGAGGTGTCGCGCATCATGTCGCCCTGACGGTTAGTGAACAAATAGCGGCCGGTAGTGGGACTGATCCAGGTGAAGCGGCCGCGTGCCACGCCGCCGTCGCCGTCGGTGAACTCCATCCAGTCGCCGAGATCGAGCGTCGTGATCTGCTCGACGTAGTATTCGAGGTCGACGTCGTTGGGTGCGTCGTCGCTGCATGCCTTGTTCGGCTCCTCGCACACCGTCGCGGCCTCAAAGGCCGAGAAATCGATGTCGAGCTCGATCGGTTCACCCACCTTACGCTCGAAGATGCGTGCCAGCCCACGTTTTATGAATTCCTCGCTGGAGGGGTCGTTGACGTCGGCGGATCTGGTTGGGATGGGCGTCGTTGTGTCGGGCACGTGGCTCAGTTTGCGCGCCGCGATGCTCGATTCCTCGATGTTCTTGATAGCGACCACGTGCAGGCTGGCGAGCATGCTGAGGAACTTCGAACATGCGGGTGCTGGCATTTCCAGCGCCACCATGCCGCGTTTGATAATCTTCAACATCTGCGACAGGCGCGCGCTCAGTTGTTTGCGATCTTCAGGGCTGGTCTTAGGCTGTACCGACCACACCAGTTCATCGACGGTCTTGATCTGCTCGTGCCATTCATCGCTGCCGACACCGTGTTCGACATGGGTGATGATCAAGAGTTGACGCCAATAATCGAGCAGGAAGTTCTGCACAAATTCACGCACGTCGAAACCTTTCAGACGCGTGCGCAGTTCCTCGTCTACCGCCATCTTGGCCAACACTATCTGTTCGCGAGTGCGTAGCGAGCGCGAAGATTTTTCGGCGCGTTGCTCGGCGTGGGCCGTTTCATGTTCGATGAAAGCGGTGAAATCGTTCAAGACCTCCTGAAACAAGGCCACATCGTCGTCGAACTCGCGAACGATGCGCTCGATAGCTTGTTCCATCTTGTTATACAGCGCGTCGGACTGCGGCAAGCCTTCGTACCAGCCGACCGCCGCACGCGCCAGCGTATCGAGCAAGCGGCGGGCCGGATGAGTCTTGTGCGAGAACACTTCGCGCTCAAGGATCGCAACCTTTAACACCGGGATCTGCAAGCGGCCGAGCAGCGCCTTCAAAGCATCGGGTATCGACTTGTCCTGCAAGATGTAATCGAACAGCAGCGAGACGATTTCGAGTGTCATGTCGTGGCTCGGTGCCATCTGACCGATGGCACCGCTGGTGCGCAAGCCGCGCAGCACATTGCTCTGACTGTGGCCCATTCCGAGGCCTTCACCAGCGCCGAGCGTCGCGCCCTCAGCGCTGAACAGGCCACCACGCTGGAACGCGGTCAAGGTATCGACGAGGGCCGGCACGCTGAGAAATTCGCCAGCTTGGCCGAAGTTCAGGGCTGGAAAACCAGCGGCGCCAGCGCTGCCGCTGGCAAGATTGACAATCGTGGGTAGGCCGCCCGTGCCGCCCCGGGTGCCAGCGCTGGCACCAGCCATGCCATGGCCGGCTTGCGCCTGCATCAGTTGGGTGAGGGTCGAGAACATATCGTCGCCCGCTGCTTCGACGCGCTCGCCGTCGCTCTCGATGATGACTCGTGTGCGACGCGCCGACGCGCTGCCTGGTGTGGCACGGTTCAACTGCGGCAGCACGCCGCCTTGAGCCAGCAGCTGGTTCAGTTCAGCATAGAAATGCAGCAGCGCCGGCGTCGCTATCTTGTCGAACAGTTTGTAGAGCGTGATACGCGCTTCGATATCGGCGCTCAAATTTTCGCAGGCACGGCGCAGTGCACGGCCGATCGCCAGCGGGCTGAGCGGGTTGGTCTCGTCGCTGAGCTTGGGCTGTTTCAATAACACGGCCAGGCGCTGTTCGATGGCGAACAACTCGCGCGCACCGCGATTCTTCGCATTCGCGACAAAATTGTTGATAGCGAGGTCTTCCTCCACCTCGTCCATACCGATCAGCGTAAGCTCACCCTCGAAACTCTGTGTCGTGTTGCGCATGCCCGGTTTGGCGGGCGCCATCGACTCCTGCAGGCCGCTGCTCAGATGCTGGTGGAATGCGGCCTCGACGGCGGTGCGCTTGCGGCGCAGTTCGCGCATTGCATCGAAGAACAGGTTCTGGCGCCGCGAGTTGTCGGCGCCATTGGCGAATTTGAACAGGACGTCGTCGGCCTGGCTGAGAACCTCCTTGAAAGCCGCCGGTAGTCGCAAGGCGGCAAGGCGCTGGCACTCGTCCATGAGGAGCTTGGATTTGGTCGGGACGATGGGAGTGACGGTTGCAGTTACCATGGCGGAATCTCCGCGAGCCTGAGGGTCTTGGGGCGCTAGAGCGACATCGCGATGGCATTCATGAGGGCCTTGAGGGTGAGATCAGGTGCCCTTGTGACGCCCGTCACTGGGGCAAGTAACAGTTTGTGACGAAGTCTGCAGGTCGGACAGCGGGCCGCCTCGCAGGGTCGCGGCGTCGGTGACGAGGTAGGCGGTGGTTCAGACGGGGCGCGCGCCGCTTTTGCTGATCACTGCGACACGCTTTGCGCGACGCCGCGCGCTGACGGCGAGCCAGTAACCGAGGGTGCCGAGCAGAGCACCTGCGAATACCACCCACAGCATGGCGCGCGGGTTGCCGGTGGCCGCCCACACCTGCGCGGTCAGCGAAGGTGCGATAGCCATTGCCACCGACATCGGTAGTGCGATGGCGCCCATGGTGCGCGCAAAGTGATCGCGGCCGAGCCATTCAACGGGGGCGATGCCGCGCAGAATGGTCGTGATGCCATGACCGGTGGCGAAGCAGATTGCGAACAGATAGAGCCACCCGGCCCGGTGCGGTGCGAAGATCAGGATCAGTACCGCGATCGGCGAGAGCGCCGACGTGAAGGCCCCGAGTCGCGCGACCGAGGCATAACGGCCGACTGTCACTATCACCATGCGTGCCACCACCTGCATCGGTCCGATCAGCGCGAAGGCGGTGAAAATAACCGTGTCGCTGACGTTCTCTGCGCGCAACAACGGTACGAATTGAAAAATGAGACTGGAGGCCGTCAGGCTGTAGGAGGTGTACCACAGCGCCAGACCCCAGAACACCGGGTTGCGCAGGCGACGGCGCATGATCACTCGGCCACGCATCTGCATGATCGGGTGATGCGGTTTGTCGCCCGGTGCGCGTGGTGGCACGAACCACCAATGTATCGGTGCACAATAGAGCAGATGGAGCGCGCCAAGGATGAGCATGGTGGAGCGCCAGTCGAGCACCTTGATGAGATGGCCGGTGAGCGGCACGAACACCGTGCCGGACAGGCCGGTGACCATGGTCACCGCAATGATGCCGCGTCGTGCCTCTTTGCCGAACACCTGGTTGATGACCGCCATCAAGGGTTCGATGAGACAACAGGCCATGCATACACCCAGCGCCAGCCACATGCCATAGAACTGTGGCAGGGTGCGAACCTCGGCCCAGATCAACAACAATAGGCCGCTGCCCAGCGAGCCCAACGTCATCACCCAGCGACCGCCGTTGCGATCTAACAGCGTGCCAATGGGATAGGCCATGACGCCGGTCATCAACAAGCCCAGGGTCAGAGCACTGTTCATGGCCGGCTGCGACCAGCCGAGATCACGATGCATGGGGCCAGCGAACAGCGAGAAGCTGTAGTACAACGTGCCCCACGAAGTCATCTGTGCGAACGCGAGCGGCCACAGCATCACCCAGGGTTCGTGGCGTCGGTTCCAGAGTCGTCGAATCAAGCGGATTCCTGCGCTCGTGGTGGCGCTCGTGAGGGTGTCGGCATTATGTTGGATCGCGACCCGCACCGGTATCGTTGCAGCAGTGCCGGCCCTGGCTGGTATATGGTTCACGTGGAAAAGCGCTGGACGACAAAGCCCACAGGAAGGTTCTGATGGCGGACGCACTGAGATCATGATGGCCACTCGCAACGGTGTCGCGTTGGTCACCGGCGCGTCGGCCGGCATCGGTCTGGAATTCTGCCGTCAGCTTGCCGCCGGTGGGTACGACATCGTTGCCGTGGCGCGTCGTAGCGAACGACTCGCCGCGCTCGTGCGCGAACTGGAGGCAGCTCACGACGTGCGCGTTACCGCGCTGACCATCGACCTCGGCGAGCCCGGTGCAGCGTCGGCGATCGTCGCGGCGCTGGCCGGCGTCGAAGTCGATGTGCTGATCAATAACGCCGGCTATGGTGTGCCCGGTCGTTACTTGTCCAGTGGCTGGCCAGTACATGCGCGCTTTCAGCGCGTGATGATCGACGTGGTTGCCGAGCTCAGCCATATGCTGGTGGCAGGAATGTGCGTGCGTCAACGCGGCACCATTATTAATGTCGCCTCACTCGCCGGATTTCTGTCGGGCAGCGCTGGGCATACGCTCTATGCCGCAGCCAAGGCCTGGATGATTCGTTTCTCCGAGTCGCTCGCCCTGGAATGCGAAGCCGACGGTGTGCGAGTGTGTGCGCTGTGCCCAGGCTTTACCTATTCAGAATTCCACGACGTGACGGGCACCCGTGCGCAGCTCGCAGCCTTGCCACCCTGGTTATGGATGAGCGCCGAGCGTGTGGTCCGCGAAGGGCTCGCAGCGAGCGCAGCAGGACGTCTGGTCTATATTCCGGGACGTATCAATCGCGCCATTGCCGCGCTGGCAGGCTGTTTGCCTGCGGCGCTGGTGCAGCATCTATCGCGACGCCAGTCGCGGCGCTTTCGTAATACACATTGAGCAATGCAGGGCGGATTGCAGCGAGGAAATGACGACTTGAGTAGTTCGATTCCGTGGCGCGAAAAACTCGCGCCGGTGGTCGCGGCGCTGGCCGGCGCGCGACGCGTGGTGGTGTTGAGCGGTGCGGGCATGTCGGCCGATTCTGGCTTGCCCACCTATCGCGGCATTAACGGTTTGTATAACGATATCGAGATCGAGCAGAACCTGCCGATTGAAGAAATCTTGCATGCCTACACCTTGGCGCGCAATCCGGCCCTGACCTGGAAGTACCTTGCACAGATCGACCACGCTTGTCGCGCCGCTGGGCCGCACGATGGCCATCGCGTGTTAGCCGCCTGGGACACGCGTTTCGAATTATGGGTAGTGACGCAGAACGTGGACGGTTTCCATCGCGCGGCGGGTAGTCACAACCTCATCGAGCTGCACGGTAATCTGTCGCGGCTGTATTGCTGCGCTTGTCGTGCTGCTTTCACCAACCTCGATTTTGATCTGCGCGTGCTGCCACCGCGATGCAAACAATGCGATGGACTGGTGCGACCCGACGTGGTGTTGTTCGGTGAGCTGTTGCCGCAGACTGCGGTCAGTGATTACGAGCGTGAGCTGGCGCGCGGCTTCGATGTCATGATCGCCATCGGTACCACGGCGGCCTTTGCCTACATCGCCGAGCCCTTGCGCAATGCTGGCGCACACGGCTGCGTGACGGTCGAAATCAACCCGGACCGCACGGCCTTGTCGCACCACGTCAGCTATCACTTGAACGGCCCCGCGCGTGAGGTGTTGATGGCGCTGGAGGCTGCGCTTGCTCAGATCTAGAGCGTCAATCGCGGCGAAGGTTTGCTCGATGCCACGGTCAACGCCGCGATCGGGATCGTGGCAATCGCGATTATCTGGTAAAAATCGGCCGAAAAAGTCATTCGAGGGCTTCCCTTTTCGGCGCTGGTGATTATAGTAGCGCGGTCGATTTCGACCTGTTGCACGAAAGCGTCCCCATCTTGGCGAGCAACGTGCGGTCGAGCTCGTGCCAGGCGCTACGCGATGACTTGCGCCGCCGCACCAGCTTGCGCCGACAACAGGGTCGATACTGACAACGAACGAAAGTTGCGACGACTACACCAAGAATCTAGCCACTCCAATACGCTGCCATCTTACAAGGGAGACATCATGAGTAAAGCCAAGACCAGTGCCATTAAGGAAAAACAAACCAAATCGCAGATCATCGCTGCGTTGGCCGACGATACCGGCCTGACTAAGAAACAAGTTCAAGCGGTGCTGCAGGCGACCAAGGCGCTGGCGGGACGCCACCTGATCAAGAACGGCTCGGGCGAATTTGCAGTGCCGGAAGTCGGCATCAAGCTGCGTCGTGTGCAGAAGGCCGCACGCAAGGCCGGCATGGCGCGCAACCCCTTCACCGGCGAGATGGTGAAGGTCGAAGCGCGTCCGGCCAGTCTGTCGGTTCGCGCCGCTGCGATGAAGGCCATCAAGGATGTTGTTGCCTGAGGTATTCAGGCGCAGACGGAACTGCGTGAGCGTTTGAAGTAATGACACGGCCGGTTTTCCCGGCCGTGTTTGTTTTGGCGCGTCAGCCGGCATTGTCTCGATTGCATTTCCGAACTTCGATGCGGAAGATGGGCTGTCACACTTCAAGGTCGCCGGGCTATGCGCATCATCGTCGTCGGCGCCGGCCTGCTCGGTCTGACGACCGCCTATTTCCTGCGCCGTCATGGCGCCGAAGTGCTGGTCGTCGAGCGTCAGGCCGGACCCGGTCTGGAAACAAGTTTTGCCAATGGCGGCATGTTGCATGCGAGCCAGGCCAATCCCTGGAACGAGCCAGGCGTGTTGTGGCAGGCGCTGCGCATGTTGGGGCGCGAGGACGCCGCGCTCTTGATCCGGCCGCGCGCGCTGCCGCGCATGCTGGGTTGGGCATGGACCTTCGTGCGCAATTCCTCGCTGCCGCGCTATCTGACCAATGTCGAAAAGAACGCGCGGCTGGCCGACTATTCGCTGACCGTGCTGGCCGAACATCTGGCGGCGTTGGCCTTGCCCTTTGCGCGTGCCGATCGTGGCACCCTCAAAATTTATCGCAGCGCTGGCGAGCTCGATACTGCCGGCCGCTTTGCCGAGCGCTGCCGTGCTTTTGATGTTCGTTATCAGCTGATGTCGGCCGCTGAGGTCGTGACGCTAGAACCGGCGCTCGCGCCGATCGCGGACC
>JANMJF010000169.1:0-22048 GCA_031371245.1 Pseudomonadota bacterium
GATGTCTTCTCATGCGGTCCTGCTGAACGACAGCGGCCTCATCACAAACTGGCCAGCCTTGGAGCCACGCATCGCCAGCGACCCGCGCGTGGTGGCACTCGCGCCCTACGTACGGGCCAGCGGCATGCTGACCCGCAAGGGCAAAGTCACCGGCACCATCGTCGAGGGCATCGATCCGGCCCGCGAAACCCTGGTAACCGAGCTCGCGCACTATCTGCCCGCCGGCCTGCTCGCGGCGTTGGACGCTAACCGCAGCGATGTATTGCTGGGCGACAGCCTGGCGAAGAAATTAGCGGCGCACACCGGCGATCAAATCACCCTCGTCGTACCGCAATGGGATAGCGCCGGGCGTAGCCAGGCGCCGCGCTATGAACGCCTGCGTGTGGCGGGCAGCTTCCACACCGGCATGCATCAATACGACGCGCGCCTGGTGGTTACGCATATCGACCAGGCGCGCCGCATTTTCCAGTTCGGTGACGCCATCTCGGGCGTGCGCACCCGCCTGCGCGATCCGGTCGCGGCGCCGCTGGTAGCGGCCGAACTCGCCCAGCGCCTGGGGCCTGAATTCCGCGCCATCGACTGGACGCAGTACGAACGAAATTTCTTTCTCGCGCTGAAATCCCAGAAGCACATCATGTTCGTCATCCTGGTGCTCATCATCGCAGTCGCGGCCTTCAATATCGCGGCCAATATGATCATGATCGTGACCGAAAAGACCCGCGACATCGCCATCCTGCGTACCGTCGGGACGACACGTGGACAGATAGTCGGCTTGTTTCTCGTGCAAGGGCTGATACTAGGCTCGGCAGGCGCTTTGCTCGGCGTGGCATTTGGCGCGTGGGGCGCGAGCGAGAGCCAGCACGCGCTGAAATTCCTGGAAGGACTACTGGGTGCCGATCTGCTGAATTCCGATGTCTACTTCCTCGACTATCTGCCGGCCGATCTGCGCGCCAGCGATCTGCTGGGCGTGGTCGCTGCGAGCCTCTTTCTGTCCTTGCTCGCGACTATCTATCCAGCACTACGAGCGGCCGCTATCCAGCCCGCGCGCGCGGTGCATTTCGAATAATCCGATTCACAGCAGCCAGCGTTCAAAAAACCGCATACCCCAATCCTCGCGACGGGCCATGGCGAACTCAACCAGAAGTCGGGAAACAGCCGCCGACACGCGCTTGATATGGGCATACGCCGCGCCCGGCGGCGCCGTCAGACGGGTGTCGGCATCCGGTCCGGTGTTGATCAACTGCGCCCTCACACCGTTCTCCGTGAGCCCCTCGACAGCAGCTTCATAGACTGACAGCAATTGCGCGTAGGCGTGCGGGTCGTAAACACCCATGACCTTGTGCAGTCGCTGCAACGGCGTCAACGAGAGCTGCGCGTGTAACCACCTCAGCTTGTCGCTATCGCGGTCGCTTTCCCCCACAAGGAACATCAGCGCGGCAAAGGTCACAATGCGGCTGGTGCGAAACTTGGCCTGCCGCAACTGCCAGCTGTCGTCGCTGCTGCGCGCGAACTTGAACTGCTGCCAGAGTGCGTAGGAATGCAGATAGCGCATCAAATCGTTGGTCAGATAGGTCCAGCCACGGGCGGGCGAGCTGGCCAGAAAATCTGCACCGTACCACTCGATGACCTCGCCCTGTAGTCGGTGAAAACGCTCGCTGCCGAACAGCGGGCGCGCATCGAGCAAGAGCGCCATGCGTTTACCAAACACGTCCGGCGACTCACCCAAACTGCCGAGCGCCGTTCGATCCAGCAGCGCAGCGCGGGCTATAGCTTGTCGATAAATGCCGTCCCGCTTGGGCGCCTTGAGTGGCGAGCGCGAGAACACCTCATGGACGCGTGCGGTCTGGGCTTGGCCCTCAAACACGGACACCTCGTCGCGCAGCACGATGATGCAATCGATATCGGATTCGCTGTTGGCCTCAAGCCGACCGAGTGAGCCACTCACAGCAATAGTTTCAATTCCATCGAGGGCTGCCGCGTGATGTGCCAGTTCGCCGGTCAGTACATTTATCTGCTCACAAGAGAAGCGATAGGCCGTGCGGAGTACCGAACACCGCAGCGCTTGCAGAAAGATCGGTTGGTCGGCTAGCACGCCATCAGACGCCAGTCTGGAAAACGCGCGGAACGCTGGGATTTCCAGACAAAGCAGTCAAGTAGTTCTTTATTGAGACGCATCATAAAGCCCCTATAATGCCAGCAACCCGCTTCTTCGCGAGATCACTCAGGCTATGGATATCAAAGGGAAAGTCGCCGTCATCACCGGCGCTGCCAGCGGCATCGGTCGTGCCGCGGCGGAAGAACTACGCAAACACGGTGTGGCCGCACTGGCCCTGGTCGATATCTCCGACGCCGTACACGAGGTCGCCGCCGTGTTGAATGAAGCCAACGGCACGCGTGTCGCCTCCGCCTTTCGTGGGGACACCACGGACGCGGCATTTCGACACGAGGTGTTCGAAACCATGCGTGACCAGCATGGCCCGATCAACATCTGCGTGCCAGCTGCGGGCATTACTCGCGATGCACTCGCGGTGAAGATGAACAAGGAGCGGGGCAAAGCCAATCTTTATCCTATCGAACATTTCCGCCTGGTCATGGAGGTCAACCTGATCGCGCCGGTGTACTGGGCTTTGGAAATGGTCGCACAGCTCGCCGAGCACCGTTTCGCACGCGGCCTCAAACAATGGGTGCCGGAAGAAGGAACCCAGGGTGTCATCGTCTTTATCGGTTCGGTGTCCTCGCAAGGCAATAAGGGCCAGATCTCTTACGCATCGACCAAAGTTGGACTCGAAGGCGCTGCTTCAACCCTCATGAAGGAAGCGATGTACTACGGCGTGCGCTGTGCGGTGCTGCACCCCGGTTTTACCGATACACCCATGGTGCGAGCCCTGGGCGAAGAGTACATCCGGACCCAGGTGCTACCCGCAACCCAGATTAAACGGCTGATACGGCCGGAAGAAATCGCTGACGCCATCTCTTTTCTGATCCGTAACTCGGCAGTCAGCGGTCAGTTGTGGGCCGACGCGGGCTGGCATCCCATGCCGACCTGACCGGGGTCAGCGCGCCGGCCCGTAATAGCTTACGCCGCGCGATGGATGTTCTTGCACCGTTACCCGGTACAAGCCCTCGCAGCGCTGTGCGATGCGCGCCCACAGCCATTGTGCCAAGTGTTCGGTAGTGGGATTTTCCAAACCCGGAATATCGTTCAGCTGGCGATGATCGAGCTCATCCTTCAGTTCGCCCATGATTCGGTCGACATCATCGAAATCAACAATCCAACCGGAGTCTTGGTCTAATTCGCCCCGGATCGTCAGCTCAATCTGGAACGTATGTCCGTGCAGACGATGGCAACGATGGGATACGGCCAATCGCGGCAGATACCGCGCGGCGGCAAAGTCAAATCGGAAAAACAAATCCATGGCGCATGGTAACACTCGCCTCACGCGGGCCAAGGCACGCAGGTGCACAACGCCCTTCGGCCAATGGCAATTCCGCTAACATGAGGCCGGCACAACGCGCATCGAAGATGCCATCACGGCATCCATAGCGCGACCAAGGAGCCACGATGCGAGCATGAATATGCCAAAGCTCAAACTGCTGGCAATGGCCAGCTGTCTTGACGTGCAGCTCACGCGCGAGTTCGACTGCCGGCTCGTAGCGTCGCCCGTTGAAGCGCAGCAAGCCATGACGAATGGACAGGACTTCGCGTTGGTAGTCACCGATTATGCGACATCGGGGCCGGCAGGTTTGGCGCTACAGCAGGAAAGCCGGCGGCGATGGCCCGATTCGGTCGGCGTCATGTTGGTGGCGAGTGACGAATTCGAAATCGCCTTGGCGGCTCTGCACGACGGTAGCGTCCACCGTGTAGTGCGCAGACCGTGGCAGGCCGAGGAGCTGGCGGCCGCGATAGGCGAAGCACGCGACTATCACCAACTGCGGATTAGCGAACGACGCTTGCGCGAACAACTGGCGGGAATAAACGCAGAGCTCGACCGCAAGGTGCAGGACCTCGACGAGGCCAACGAACTGCTCGAGTACTGGGTTGAGTTCAGTCCCGCTGTCCTCTACAGCTTTTCGTGGGATGACGGCACGTTGCACCCGAGCTATATAAGCAAGAATTTCTACCGACTGACCGGCTTCGAGCGCACCGCCGCAGTCATCGACGCCAACTTTTGGAAGGACCTGATTCATCCAGGCGATGTGCCACGTTACCGCGAGGCCCTGGCCGCGCTGACAGGCAGCGAAGGCCACTTCGCAGTCCTGGAATATCGAGTGCGTCATCGCGATGGTAATTATCTCAACGTCCTCGACTCCATGCGCGCGGTCCGAGATAGCGAGGGTGAGACGATAGAAATCGTCGGCGCCTGGATGGACGTCAGCGCTCGCGCCTGATCGAGCACGCCTGCTGGCCGTGTCCCGTTGGCGAATTCTTCCCAGCGAGCGAAGTCCATTCTCGACAAAAGTGCCTCCGGACTGTCGTTTAGCTTGACACCAATTCTCGAATTGACTATAAATAAGGATCGCAACCTATTAAAAATAGGAAAAATTTTGCGAGGTCTGGACGATGCATAGCAACGATAGCCAAAAACAAGGCCGTGCTCAGCCGTTCTCAATGCCCAGTTCGATGGCGAGCGTCAGCCCCGTTCGCAGCGATAATTCAAATAACGATTTCATCTCCCACCCGGCTCAGTTTCCGTTGCGTTACCGGCGACGGTCATTGCTGCCGTGGTTTAGCAAAAAATCGGAGCCGGCGACGGGGGACGTTGGCCTCAGCTTCCATTGCGACAAATATATTCCGGCAGGTACCACGCTCGACGTCGAAATCCCGCTGCGAGGGCAGGTGCAATGCTTCACGGCCAAGGTGGTGATGGTGCGCGAAGACCTCAGCGGCTTTGAAATCGGCCTATGGTTTGCCTCGCCAGGGGATGCCGCCAGAGCCCGCATAGTCGAACGAATCTGTCGCACCGAGTGTTATCTGAAGGACCACCTCAGGACACCATCGTGATGCTGGCCTAGAGGCCACTCATCGCCGCGCGATCAGTTTCCGTTTGGCAGCGCCTGCTCACCCCTCCCTGCCCCGCCCCACGAACGACTACACTGCGTCGCCGACGGGCCTTGCCGTGGCAGTAGGTCGCCTAGTCTGGAGTCCATTTACGTCATGTATTTTGTTATCGAATATCTGTTGTTCGCCGCCAAAGCGCTGACCGTTGTCGGCTTGTGCCTCCTGCCGTTGGTCGTTGCTCTGATAGTCGTGCGTGGTGCGCGTCGAGAAGGGCCGCAGGCACTGCTCTCTATCGAGCGGCTTAACGATAAGCTGCTGGACAGCCAGCTTCAGATGGAATCGATGCTGTCTTCGGCCAAGATCTTCAAACAGCGCTTGAAAGCGGTCAAACAAGCGAGGAAAGCCGAAGCAGCTCGGCCTGGGCCGGCTGAAAACCGACTTTTCGTGTGCGAATTCGCTGGTGATCTGCGCGCCGAGGCGGTCTCTTCGCTCCGCGAAGAAATCTCGGCCATCTTGTCCGTCGCCGAACCCAGTGACGAAATAGCGATCGTGCTCGAAAGCGCTGGCGGAACCATGCATGGATACGGCCTCGCCGCCTCGCAATTGCATCGGGTGCGCGATCGTGGCCTTCGCCTGACGGTAGTGGTCGATAAGGTCGCCGCCAGCGGCGGCTACATGATGGCCTGTGTCGCCGACCAGATCATCGCCGCGCCGTTTGCGATCATCGGCTCGATCGGCGTCGTTGCACAGGTGCCTAACTTCAACCGCCTATTGCGCAAGCACGATATTGACTTCGAGCTGGTAACCGCCGGCAAGTACAAGCGCACCTTGACCATGTTTGGCGAGAACACCGCCTCCGGTCGCGAGAAATTCCAGGCCGAAATCGACGATGCCCACGCGCTTTTCAAGGATTTCGTCGGCACCCACCGTCCGCAACTGGACATCGAACGGGTCGCGACAGGGGAGTATTGGTTTGGGACCCGCGCTCTAGAACTGGGCCTGGTCGATCGCTTGGCGACCAGCGACGAATACTTAAGCGTTGCGGCCCAGGACCGCAACGTCTATCAGGTTCGCGTCAAGCGCGCCAAATCGCTGCTCGATCGCTTGCTCGCGCCCGTGCAGACGCTCGCCCGCGAACATCTGCGCCCTCCAACGCCGTGATCTGCGCGCCGTGCTCAGCTGCGGTTATAGGCGCGACGTACTTCCTCCGCGATGATCGAGATCCCGTGTTCTACCTCGCGCGCCGACTGCGCGTAGGAAATACGCAGGCACTGATCTTTGTGCGCCCACGGTTGGTGCAGCCCCGGGAAGAAGAACTGGCCAGGGATCACCAGCACATTACGCAGCTTAAGCCGGGTATAGAGTTCTTGCGTTGTGATCGGTAGATCTGGAAACCACAGCCACAGAAAAATCGCGCCCTCGGCGACATGGATGCGATACGGGCAGCCGGCCAGGTAGCGCTGGCACCAGCTTATCGCCTGCGTCGCACGCGCCTGATAGAACGGCCGCACAATGTCTTTGGACAGCCTCAGCACTTCACCGCTCTCGAACAGCTCGGTGACTAGACTGGCGCCCAGGCTGCTCGGGGCGAGGGTCAATATCGCGTTGAAACTTCGTACTGCTTTGATGATTTCGGGTCGCGCAATGATGATCCCCGTGCGCAGCCCGGCTAACCCCAGTTTGGACAGACTCATGCAATAGATCACGTGTTCGTCGTAGACCGGATCGCCTGCACTGAAGATGATGTTAGGAAACGGCGCGCCATAGGCGCTATCGATGATCAGAGGCACGTCCGCCGCGCGTGTCATATCGAGCAGGGTCTGCAGCTCGTCGCTTGAAATCACATTGCCGGTCGGATTGGTTGGACGGCTGACGCAAACCGCTCCCGTATCGGCACCCACCTGCATCTGGGAGAAATCGATACGATATTTAAAGCTGTGTTCGTCGAGCAATTCGATGAGGGGTCTGCTCGATTGAATCGCCTCTGGCGATGCCGTGAGGTCACCGTAACCGATGTATTCCGGTGTCAACGGCAGGCGCAGATGGCGGCTGCGCCCATCAGCGCAGAGACCACTCAGAAGATTGAATAAAATGAAGAAGCTCGACTGACTGCCAGCCGTAACCGCGACGTTATCCGCGTCCACCCGCCAGCCAAACCGGTTGTGGAACAGTGCGGCGACCGCGCGCAGGAACGGACGATAACCTTGGGGTCCGTCGTAGGCGCTGCTGAGACGGTCAAAACTGCCGTCGTCGATCTGGCGGCGCATGGCATCGCGAAAAATTTTCTGCATGGCCGGGATACGCGCCGGGTTGCCACCGCCGAGATTGCAGATGTCTCGGTCACTGTCCAATACTTCGCCAAGATCGTCCATCAGCAGCCGTGTACCTGTCTCACCGACGAAGCGGGAGGCGAGATTCGAGAAATGCAGAGCCATGCTTAGGAGGCGCCGATAGGGATGAAGGACTGTAGTGTATTATCGCGAGCCACAGATCCGCGACCCGACACTGCAAGCCAAGGGACGATAGATGAACTGGTTAAGCAGCCTTGGCACACTTCGATCACTGCTGATGCTCGCGGCTCTGGCATGCATCATCGCCGCCCCCTTCGCCAACGGCACGACCTATGTCCACGACTGGCGCTTGCTACCGTCAGTGATCGCGCCATCGATCATGGTGATGCTGGTGTTCGCCATCCCGCTCGACATCTGCATGGCACGGATATTCATGTCCGAGAGCAGCGACAGCGAGAAAGCGCGCCTCCAGCGCGCCATCTTTATCGAACTTGTCGTGCTCAGCGCCCTGACCTTGGCGTGGACCCCCTTCATGCTGAAAATGATGGACGCCTGGCCCTTCGACTGACCGCGCCTCGACGCCTTCGGCACGCCCTGGGGGCCGAGTCACGACTGCGGTCACAGACTCGTACTTGAAACTCGACTAAGTTGTAATTAGTATTCCTGCTGTGGTTTAGGTTTCTTTAACAAATCATTGAAATATATGAATTTAAAGATCTTTAAAATCCGCGCAATGAAAGTCCTGCAAGGACTGTTGCGGCGGTTTGCGCCCAACCGTGGGGGCCACCCCATAGAACTTGCCTGGGGCACTGAGAAACTTCGCTTCGACGCGCCGGCGGATTTCGAGTTCGCGCTCGGTGCACGGACTAGCCTTCCGCCTAGCCGTTGGCAGGAGCTCACGCAACGCTCGGCCTTAGAACTCGAAACCGAAGAACAAGACCTCGACAGCCTCGCACAGCGTATCGGCGACATCATCGAGGCCTACGACACGGCCGGGCAGCCCTGCGGCCCCGCTATCGCTCGTATTGGTGTCGCTGTTTTCTCCAAAGACTACGACTGGCGGACCGTCTTCGTTCGTCTGATCGAACTTCCCGTCGGCTGCGACAGCTTTATCCGCACAGCCTTAGTCAAATATCTTCAATACCTGCAGGCACGCCACGACGCAGTGCGGCTGGTCATGGCAACGAACACTCCAAAAATAGCAGCCGACGAGCACGTCAGGGCAACGGTAATGCTCGCCTCGTCCGCAGTCATGGTTCCCTTCGAGCGAGATGAACTGCGTCGACTGCCCCAGGGTGAAGCGGTAACACTGCGTTTGGCGCGTGGCAGCGCCATTTCGCTCAAGCTCGCGAAACACCCGTTTTCCCTGACTCACAATCGTGAATGGACCCTGGTCGCGGCGGACGGCAAGATCTATACCCTGCATGCTGGCGTGAATCGTGTTGGTCGCGGCCGCGACAACGACGTTGCGCTCGATGCAGAATTTCGCAATGTTTCACGCCGGCATCTGCTCGCGCAGCCCCTGGCTAACGATGTCATCGTACTGACTGATATCTCCGTGCACGGCACTTACGTACCGCCCACGGCGTTGGCATCCTGAACAGCGGCCTCGCAAACGCGAGGTCCAAGCCTCAAGGCACTAGCATCGATTCCGCTGGCGAGCTCTCAAACCCGTCTCCTTGGTCACGGGCTTTAGCCAATTCCGCTTGCAGCGAGACCAATAGCTGGCGTGCACGTTGGTCGATCAATGCGCGGATCTGGCGAACGATACCCGCGTAGCCATTGCGTCGTTGAAAGCGCTCTTCGACTTCAGCCGCGAGCTGCGGCAGGGTCAGCGCTGCGTCCCTCAGCACGCCCTCCACATAGTTGGCCCGCACGCCCAGTTGTTGGGCGAATTCATGCCAGCGCCCGATGGTCATCCAGTCGGGACGATCTTCGCCACCAATGGGAAAGCCCATGCGGTAGTTCATGCCCGGGTAGACATGGGTCGACCACAACCCGAAAAACGGTGCGAGACGTGGTGCAAGGGCACCGTACAGCAGCGCCAGCTGCTTGGCATGTCCGGCACCGAAACCAACCAGAAAGCTGAACACTGCCCATTGCACCAGCGCGCGTAAATCGGCAGCGGGGCGTGCGCTCAAGTCGCGCAACATGCGCGCGATATCCGCCAGGCTCGGCCCCCCTTCGCGGGGGAATTTCTCGTGCGGATTGAGGCCCGCAACCTGGCAGAAATCCTCCATATGCAAGGCGGTGACCACGTCACCACCACAGCGGTCGACGCGCGTGACACACAGCACCGCGACTTGACCGTGGATGATCTCGCAGGCCGCCACCGGCAAGCCAAAGGCCGCCGCGAGCTGGCTGGTGTAGGCCTCATTGATGACGGACTCACGCAGTCCGGGACGGGCCGGCTTGAGGATGTGGGTGGTGAGTTGCCCGTCAAGCATGAGCGTGGCGGCGCCACTGGCGTAGCGCACCGGCAGCTTGTCGAATTCACCTGGCAGGGTCACGCGCAGACCGTCGGCCTCGGCCAGCAGCGGATGGACCGGCAGGATCGCGATCGCATTGCGCAACTCAGCTTCATCCAGTCGGCGCGGTGCGCGTTTTTCGACGTTGCCGCCCGGCGCAGGACGCAAGCTGAGGGCGCCGGGGCAGTCGCCTGCCAACCGCGCCAGCAACGCAAAGTCATTACGCTCAGAGATGCCCAAGCTGTGGGCGAGGCGCACACGAATCTCGCCCTCCGGCAGCAGGTTGCAGAACACCGCTCTTACACGGTCGCCCTGATACGCGCTCTGGCGCCGTGGCAGTGCCAGGGAGATCGGAGGAGCCGTGCCGTCGACAGCGGCCCCCGCCGCATAAACGAAGGACCACAATCCCGCCGCCGATTCGCCCAGCCGACCAACGAGTTTGCCATTCATGAGCACGTCAAGTGCGGTGCTAGCCACGGCTTATTCGAGGTCGCGCCAGTCGCGCGGCCGGACCGCGATAGTCAGGCCGAGCATGCCCAGCACCAGCATGGCGCGTCCGAGCTCGACTGTCGGCTTACCATTCTCGAGATCCGACAGGAAACGATTCCCGACCCCGGCTAATGCCGCTAATTCCCCTTGCCTTAATTTCTGTTGGCGTCGTTCGGCACGAATTGCACGCCCAAGCTCCTCTGGTGACATAGTTTTTCCGTATTGGATTTAAAAATATAGAATTTGGCAGCAGGATAGAAATCTAACCGTACCACCCAAACCGCACTCCAAGTTAGTAGAGAAAAAGTGTTTTTACCGAACAGGACTAATTTTAAGAAATCTGACGCAGCTTGTCCTCGATCTAGTCAGTCGATGTCGCTTGGGAGCATCTCGCTTAAAGTGCTTTCTGAGCTAAACGGGCGAGCCTCAGCCACATTCCGACACGTATGCCAGCGTCGACGAGATTGGAACGCGCGTTGAGCAGGGCGTCGGCGACCGTGCACGGTCGACAAACGGCCGCCTCGACTGCATCAAACAGGCCGGATCGCCATAGCGCGTGCATCGCGTTAAGACTGCCACCCACGGCGATGACGGGCACGCCTCGGGCACGCGCCAAGCGCGCCACGCCGGCAGGCGCCTTACCGAACAAGGTTTGTTCGTCCACCCTGCCCTCCCCCGTCACGACCAGCCCCGCCCCCGCCAGCAGGCTATCAAGCTTGGTGGCCTCGATGAGAACGTCCACGCCGGGTCGTAACGCCGCATCTAGACAAAGCAATATGGCGGCGCCCAGGCCTCCTGCGGCGCCCGCACCCGGCAGTTCGGTAACCAGCCGGCCCAGGGCGGTTTGCATGAGGAGGTAGACATGCCGCAGGCCCCGCTCCAGAGCCGCGACATCGTCCGCTGTCGCGCCCTTTTGCGGTCCGAACACCGCAGCCGCGCCGCGCTCGCCACACAGTGGATTGTCTACATCACAAGCAATATCGAAATGCGCATCGGCCAATCGCCGGTCGAGGGACGAGAAGTCAACCACGGCAATATCGGCCAGGCGGCCACCACCGAGCTGCGCCGGCAGCGAAGCGCCTTGCCCGTCGAGAAAGCGAACGCCCAGGGCCTGCAACATCCCCACACCGCCATCGACCGTCGCCGAGCCACCCAGTCCGACCACGAAGCGACGCAGACCACGGTCCAGACAGGCCGTTATCAGTTCACCAACGCCAAAGGAGCTGGCTAAGCGCGGATTGCGTTCGGCTGGCGGCACCTTATCAAGACCGATCGCCTGCGCTACCTCGATGACTGCCGTGCAGCCGACTGCCAGCACACCGAAACGTGCGGCAACCATGGCGCCACGTGGACCATGTACATAAACCGATTCGCCGCCCGCACCACAGAGCGCCGCCAAGGTGCCCTCGCCGCCGTCCGCCATCGGCACCATGACGATATCGGCGTCAGGCAGGACCTGGCGCAAGCCATCGGCCAGCGCAGCTGCCACCGCTGCTGCGCTCAGGCTTTCCTTGAAGGAGTCGGGTGCGATGACTATTTTCATGGCGGCAATGCAGGCGCGGCAGCGCGCCAGGGTTTAAAACCGACGTCGAGGCGAACGCCAACCCGCCGCCGACGGCAGCAGCCCGCCGATCAGCGCTGTGCGCACGCGCAAAGCGGTGGCGGTATCGAGTGCCTTCACTAGCACAATATCCGCCCCGCTCTTGATCGCCACGACTTCCCCGGCCAGCAGCGCGAGATGATTGCTCGCATGCGCGGCCACCCGCGCACCGGGCACCCCGCCGCCATACAGATTCAAAGGGTCGACCGCACTCACGCGGATGACGCTGCCACCATCCGTTCGTTTACCACACTCGCGCAGGGCCGCGACCGCCTCGATTGCTGCGAACTGCTCACCGCTGGCGCCGGCGATGAAGCGTCCACCGCGAATCTCACCGGCCGCTTCCAGACGACGCAAGGCACGCAACAACAGACGCCACGGTGGCAGCGCCGCTTCGCGCTCAAGCACGCGACGGAACACCACGCCATAACGGCGCAGCAGGCTGCGTGCGATCAGCTCGACGGCGTCTTCACTCACGCCCTCTTCGCCCGCGGTGCCACCCTGCGTTGGCCGCACGAGCCGGTCCCAACGACCGGCATCCTCAATGCCCGCCAGGGTCGTGCGACGGGCACGCCGTCCCAGCGGATTGCGGCGTGCGAGCGGCGTGGTCAGCGCGCGCAGGCCCACGAAACTGTCGCAGGTGATGAGGCCCGCTGCGGCCAATTCATCGAGCGCGTTTTCGACCTGACTGCGTAACAGGCCACGGGCTGCGACGATATCGTCAAAGAAGGCCGCGCCGCGTTGACTGATGTGCTCTAACACCTGCCGCGCCGCGCTGCTCACCTGACAGCCGTCATCGGGCCCCGCCACTGCCAGCCATGCCTGGAGTTCACTGCGCGCAACCAGGCTCACGGGCGTGGTGCGCAAGGTGCCCGCGAGGCGCGGCGCGCTGCTGCGTTTAGGACTCAAACGCAGCCACACGTAGCGGCCCGCCCGGATCGCCTCATCAAGCATGCGACTGTCGTAACCACGTACCCGCGCCGGCAAGATGTCGCTCTCCCACGCCGCGACCGGCGCTTCGAAGCCGGACAGCTGACTCAACACCACCTGCAATCCTGCGCTTCCTTCCAGCCGCGCGCTCGGCGCGAGGGCTTGCCACTCACACAGGAAGCGTAGGTAAACAGCGCTCGGCACCGGCTCGATTTCCTGGCGCAGCCGGTTAATGGTGTAGCGGTGGATACGCGCCAACAGACGCCGCTCGCACCACTGTTGGTCGAGATAATCATCGCTAAAGTGTCCGCGCATGACGATGCCGCCCTGCTCAAGCGCGAGCAACGCGTGCTCCACTTCGCTGAGCGCGCATGGCAATACCGCCGCCAGCGCAGCGGCGGTAGTCGGGCCGGCCGTTTCGAGACGACTGTGCACCAGCGCTTTGATGGCGTCTTCGCGGCTACTCGCGGCAGCAGGTTGATAGGCTACTGCGGCCGGACTCATGTCTAATGTGGCGTCGGGCAGGATGGCAAGCAGCTCGTGACGACGCTCGGTGGCAAGCCAGCCGCCCTGGGCAGTGACGAGGCGCACGGCGCGACCGCGCTCGTGGAGTGTGGCAAGCCAGGCCGCCAGCACTTGTGTCGCGGCATCAGCGTGTTCGTGAGCCTTATCGATGAGGCGTGGCAATTCGCGCACACCGACAAAACCAAGCAACAACAAGGCTTCGTGCAATTCCTCGACGTTCTGCGCGCTTGGCCACACCTCGTCGCGCACCCTCGCAATGGCCGCCGGGTCGAGTGCCGCCAGATCCCTCGCGGTCGAAGCATCCAGCCAGCGGCGGCTGTTCACTGCCTGGGTGCGTCGCTCCTCAAGCGGCGCATCGTCGAGGAAAGCGTAGGGATTGGCATTCAAGACCTGTAGCGCAAACGGCGAGGGCTCGGTCAGATCGCGCGCCACCAGCTGCATGCGGCCTGCGCCGATGTCGCGCAGCAGCCGCTCCAGTCCATCGATATCCATGGCTTCGTGCAGGCAGTCGTCAATGGTCTGGTTGACCAGCGGATGGTCGGGTACATCGCGCCGGCCGGCGAGATTCTCGGCGCAGGCCAGTTGCTCGGGAAACACCAACGCGGCGAGATCCTCCGCATTCATACGCAACAGACGCGGCGGCACTTTCTTGCCGGCGCGGAAACGTTCGATGGCCAAGGCGCAGCCCGCCACCCAGCGCCAGCGCACCGTAAATAACGGTGCGGTCAGCACCGCCTGAATCAATACATCGCGCACACTGTCGGCATGCAGATAACGCCACACGTCGTCCAGCGGAAAGCTGTGCACCGCGCCCAAGGACAGCACAATCGCATCCTCGACTGCGGCCGCCTGTAACTCAAAATTGAAGGTGCGGCAAAAGCGCTTGCGCAGCGCCAGTCCCCAGGCCTTGTTGAGCCGGCTGCCGAAGGGTGAATGAATGACCAGTTGCATGCCGCCCGACTCGTCAAAAAAGCGCTCCATGACCAAGGTGTCCTGGGTCGGCATCGCGCCTAAGGCAAGGTAACCCGTGCGCAGATAGTCCGCCGCCTGCCGCGCGGCTACCGGGCCGACACCGGCAATGGCGGCAAACTGCGCCGCGAGTTGCGCACCGTCACGATCGCCAGCGTCGATGACCAGCGCAGCCGAGCGTCGCAGGCGCGCTACCGCATGGGACAGTTCGGCGCTGCGCGAGGGTGCCTCGCCCAGCCAGAACGGCATATTCGGTGGCTCGCCGCGCGCGTCCTCGACACGCAGACCGGCCGCCTCTACACGCAGCACTCGCCACGAGGTATTACCGAGCTGAAAAATATTGCCCGGCAGACTCTCGATGGCGAAGTCTTCGTTGACGCTACCGACGCGCTCGCCGTGGGGCTCGGCGATGACATCGTAGTCGGCATTGTCCGGAATCGCCCCGCCGCAAGTCACCGCAGTAAGTTTGGCACCGCGCCGCGCGCTCATACGACCATTGACGTCATCGAGATGCAGATAGGCCGAGCGCCGCCCGTGGCCAAAGCTGAAGCCGTCGGCGAGCATGTGTACCACCGCCTCGAAACTTTCACGCGTCAGTGTTCGATACGGCCAGGTCGCGCGGAACATGTCGTATAGCTCGCCCACCCCACGTTCGCCCATGGCCACTTCGGCGACGATTTGCTGAGCTAATACATCACGCGCGGCGGGGGCGACGGCCACCGCATCGAGTTCATCGCGCTCGACCATATCGAACAGTGCCAGCGACTCGATAAGTTCGTCGCGGGTCTGCGGAAACAAGCGGCCACGGGCGATGCCGTCCACCGCGTGGCCGGAACGACCGACGCGTTGCAGAAACATCGATAGCGTGCGTGTCGTGCCGAGCTGGCAGACCAGGTCGACATCGCCGATGTCGATGCCCAGTTCCAAGGAGGCGGTCGCTACCAGCGCAGTCAGCTTGCCATGCTTGAGCCGCAGCTCGGCGTCGAGACGCCGCTCACGGGACATGCTGCCGTGATGGGCGCAGACCTGTTCATCGCCGAGCTCATCGGCCAGCGCGCGCGCCAGGCGCTCGGCCATGCGCCGTGTATTGACGAACACCAGGGTACTGCGATGCTGCCTGATGAGTTCAATCATGCGCGCGCGAATCTCGCCCGCGACTTCGGCCGAGACCACGGTTTCGAGCGGCGAGCCCGGCATTTCGATGGCCAGATCCCGCGCTCGACTATGCCCTTCGTCGATAATGGCGCAGGCACCCGCGCCCGCGTCATCGTGGGCCTGACCGGTAAGGAATTCCGCCACCCGCGCAATCGGGCGCTGGGTTGCTGACAAGCCAATGCGCAAGGGCGGACGTGCGGTCAGCGCGTCGAGACGCGCCAGGCTCAAGGCCAGGTGCGCACCGCGTTTGTTGCCGACCAGCGCGTGTATTTCGTCGATTATTACTGTGCGCACGGTGCGCAACATCGCCCGTCCGCTGTCGCTGGTCAGCAGGATGTAGAGCGATTCGGGTGTCGTGACCAGAATATGCGGCGGGCGCTTGCGCATCAGCGTGCGCGCCGCAGCCGGCGTGTCACCGGTGCGCACCGCAGTAGTGATGGCCGGCACCTCACCGAGTTCTTCGGCCAGCAACTGCTGAATAGCAGCCAGCGGTTGTTCGAGATTGCGCTGGATGTCGTTGCTCAGCGCCTTGAGCGGCGACACGTACAGCACTACGGTTTCCGGTGTGAGTTCGCCACGCCGGATACGACCGGCCAGCTCACTGATCGCGGTCAGGAAGGCGGCGAGTGTCTTGCCCGAGCCAGTCGGTGCCGCCACCAGCGTGTGACGGCCGGTCGCGAGCGCCGCCCAGGCACGGCTCTGGCAGGTCGTCGCAGTCGCGAAGCTCGCGCTGAACCAGCGCGCCACAGCAGGATCGAAAGAGGCGCAGAGCATGGCCTGAGGTTAACGCGTTCCCACGCTCCTGGCCACGCGCGGTAGGATCAGATCAGGGCTTGCTGGAGGGCGTCGATGCGCAGCTTGGCGTCGCGAATGATTTCCATGCTGATTGCCGGCGTCAGCTCGGTGCCCAGTACACGCATGGACTTGATCGACTCGGGTTTTGGCAACTGCTGGGTTTTGCGCAAGCTGATGAGGCTGTGGTAGCGCGCGCAGATCACGACTTCGGCCAGACGAATATCGCCTTGCACTTCGTATTCCCAATCACCGACATGCCCGACCGCCTCTACCACCGCCTCGCCCAACTGCCAGTGGCGGCAGATGAGCTTGCCCAGCCGTGCGGTATAGCCCACCAGTGCGCGCTCCACGCGGGTCTCGTCCTTCAGCAGCAGCGGTTGTTGCGACAAGCGATCGAGCACCACATAGGCGCCGATATTGGCAAGCAGGCCGGCCACCAGCGCCTCGTCCGCCACTACACCGCGCACGCGCTGTGCCACTACCGAGGCGGTCGCGCCGATGCGCACAGCCTCGATGACGAGCTCACCGAAACGCTCACGCAACGAGGGCGAGCGAGCGTTGAACAAGTCCTTTAACGAAAAGCACACCACCAGTTCACCAACCGTAAACATGCCGATGCGGTTGACCGCCTCGCGCAGGTTGCTGACGGTGGTGTTACCACGACATAGCGGGCTGTTGGCAACTTTCAGAATCTTGGCTGCCAGCACGGGATCGGCTGCCAACAGATCAGCTATGCGGCGCGCGTCGGCGGCGGCGTTGGCGATGGCCGCGCGGATGCGCAGCGCGTGATCGGGCAGGCTGGGCAGCTTGAGACGATCGGCGGTGATGTCGCCTTCCAGATCGTCGAACAGTCCGCTGGTCTCGGCGAGCGGCTCTTCGACTTCATCGAGGCGCACGCGCGGCACGCGTCGCATCGAATCGCGTAACAGCGACACTTCGCCGCGCGCCATCTTGGCGCACAGCACCGGGCCTAACGCGCGGACATCGAATAGGGCCGGTCGCAGCGGTGCGAGGGCATTCACTGCATCGGCAGAACCGCTCGCGACCAGTTTGGAATTGCCGTCCACATCGAGGATCACCACGTTGCCGTCGAGCAGAAAATAGTCGCAGCTGTCATCGCTGCCGCGCGCGAGCAGAACATCGCCGTCGCGAAAGCGTTTCATCACGGTGCGACCGGCCGCGACTATCAGCTGTTCGGCCGACAAGTGCGCAAACGGCGCAAAGGGACGCAAGCGCCCCGGCATGACGGATTCCTGGTTTCGCTGTGGCAGCATCAGTTCGGGTGGCTTTATAGTGTGGTGCGCGCGCTGACGCCAACAGTGCCCGCCGTGCCGGTATCGGCACAGCGCAGAGCAAGCTTTAAACCGCTGTCCGGGTGGACCCATGTGCCGTGATCAAGTTATCGAATTGCGCGCCATTGGTCTGATTCGCACCGACGTGGCCGATGCAGATGTGGCGCGGCGGCGGCGCGACATGATCTCGACCATAGAATTGTTTGCCGATTACGCACCCGGCCTGCTCGGCATTGAGGGCTACTCCCATCTCTTCATCTTGTTCGCCCTGCATCGCACCACACCGCCGCCGCGTATGACCGCCCACCCACGGGGTGACCGCAGCCAACCCGCGCAGGGCGTATTTGCCGCGCGCGGTCGTAATCACCCCAATTCAATCGGCTTGGCGGTGGTGGAACTGCTCGCGGTGGAAGGCTCGACACTGCGTGTGGCCAAGCTCGACGCCTACGACGGCACGCCGCTGCTCGACATCAAGCCCTACGATAGCTACGACATGGTGGACGCACTGCGGGTGCCCGCGTGGTGGCGTCGCCGCGCGCTGACGCCGCGCTGACAACTGCGCTAAAGTGCGCACATCTGCGTTACCCATGACACCATGACTCACTACGCTCTACGCACCCTCCTGTGTGCCGCGCTCGTCGTAATAAGCACGACCGTCTACGCTGAAGACACCCAGCAGATCTTCGGCAGCTGGACGCTGCGCTGTTCAGCCGCCGCCGGCGCAGTCAAACGCGACTGCATGATGTTCCAGAATCTGGTGCTGAAAACCGGCGGCCAGCCGGTCTTGCAATTCGGCATCGGCATGACACCCGCCGGCAGTCCGCCCACCGTACTGGTCAGCCTGCCGTTGGGTATCGCCCTGCCACCGGGCATTACCATTCAGATCGACGACAGCACGCCGGCTACTTTCCCGGTCGAACGCTGCGAGCCCGACGGTTGCCGCGCCGGTATGAAGCTGCGAGAAAACACCGTCAACCAGCTTGCTCAGGGCCGCCAGTTGCACGTCACCTTCTACGACGGTGCACGTAATCCACTCAAGGTGTCGCTGTCGCTCGACGGCTTCGCAGCCGCTTACCAGGCCTTGGCAGCCGCGCAGCACTAAGGACCCTGATATCTAGGGCAGCAGCGCGCGAGCACCGCGTGCAAGCCCGAGTGCTTGCGCTTCACCGGCGTTGATTTCGAGCACGTAGCGTACCTGTTGCACCGTAGGGATGAGCGCCACGGAATACGGCGTGGTGCGCGCCTGCAGCCCCACCACCTGCCCGTGCTCGTCCAGAAACAGCATGTCGAGCGACAACGGCGTGTCTTTCATCCACATGGTGACGAGGGTCGGCGCGCCAAAATCGAACAGCATGCCGTGCCGTGCGGGCAGTTCGGTGCGTCCCATCAAGCCCAGGCGCCGCCGTTGCTCATCCGCCGCAACCTCGACGCGCAGATCAACCCGAACCCCATCGCTGCGCACGATAGACAGCGTGTGTAAGGCCGCTGCCGCGTCGGCCGCTGCCGCGCTGAACATCCATCCCAAGAGCAGCGCGAGCACGCTCAACCGCATCACGGCAGGGCCGCATAACGGGCTAAAGCGGCCTGGCGCGCGGTCGCCAGATCGACTATCGGCGGCGGGTAGCCGGCCACTAGCACCGCCGGATCGTGGATCGCCTTGTCGTCGAGTGCCGCGCGCTCGGGTAACCAGCGGCGCAGATAGGTGCCGGCCGGATCGAATTTGCGGCTCTGGCTGAGGGGATTGAAGATGCGGAAATAAGGCGCGGCGTCGGCGCCGCAACCGGCGCTCCACTGCCAGCCCAGGGTGTTGTTGGCGAGATCGGCATCGATCAGGGTGTCCCAGAACCAGCGCGCGCCAGCCAACCAGTGAATACCCAGGTGCTTGCACAGCAGGCAAGCCACCACCATGCGCACACGATTGTGCATGGTGCCGGTGTGCCATAACTCACGCATGCCAGCATCAACCAGCGGCATGCCGGTCGTGCCGCGCTGCCAACGCTGCAAGTCTTGCGCATCTTCACGCCACGCAAACGTCTGCCACTGCGCGCGGAACGGCGCGTCGGACGTGTGGGGAAAATGATGTAACAAATGGTAGGCGAATTCGCGCCACACCAATTGCCGCAGCCACGCCTCGCTGGCGCTGACCTGTCCGGCGTCTCGTTCGCGCAACGCGGCGGCCTGCACTGCCTGCCAGCAACTACGTGCACTGATGGCACCGACAGCCAAGTAAGGTGACAGCCCGGCCGTGGCGTCTCGTGCCGGCAGATCACGGTCACGGGTGTAGCCGCGCAAACGTTCATCGACGAATTCATCCAAAGCGATATGGGCGGCCTGTTCGCCCGCCGGCCAGCGCCTGGCGATGCCCTCCGCCCAGGCGATTTTGGGTTCTAGTTCGAGCTCGGCCAAGGTCAGACCCACACCACCACCAGCAGCAGCCGCTGGTGGCCAGCGTGTCGGCGCCGGCAGGGGGGGTGCCGGCGACTCAAGCTGCAGGCAAGCGCGGTAATAGGGCGTGAAGACGCGATAGGGTGTGCCGGCGCCGGTCTGCACGCGAGCGGGTTCAAAGAGCAGATGGGCGGCAAAATGTCGCACTTCGCAATGTGCGCGCAGCCCACGCTCGAGTTGCGCGTCGCGCTTGCTATCGTGCGGCTCGTAACGACGGTTGAAATACAGCGCGTCCGCGCCGCAGGCGTCGATCAGGCCAGCCAGCACCGTGTGCGCCTCGCCCTGCAAGAACACCAGCCGATGGCCGTGGCGGCGTAATTCAAGAGCGAGTGCTGCTAACGATTGATGCAGCCAGAAGCGCAGCGCTGCGCCGGGTCGCCACGGGCCGCTCGGTTCCTGAATGTAAACCAACACCAGCGCCTGGCCACGCGCGATCGCGGCGTGCAGCGCCGGGTGGTCGTGCAGCCGCAGATCTTGGCGAAACCAGACGATCGTGGCGGCCATGTGCTGTCCTCGAATAGCGCCGCTACGGTGGCCAGGGATGTGCCGGATTGGCCCGCCACGGGTGAGCGACTACCATGCGCCGTCGGTCGCAATCGACGCGGCGGGCGCCGCTGCCGCAGCACTTTTTTTACTCGCTTGGGGAGATGATATCCAATGCCACGCTTACTGCTCGTTTTGCTGGCCGGACACTAGGCGACGCGACGGCGCGCGCCCTTCCCTCCGTGCACGCTATCCATTGTCTGCTGACGCTACTGCTGGTCAGCGTCGGCGTGTACGCGGCGGACGGTGCGGCCGCGCTGGCCTTCATCACCAACCAGGGCGCGGACACCGTCAGCATCGTGACGCTCGCCGACGGACAAGTGAGCAAGACGCTGGCAGTTGCCAAAGACCCGGTCGGCGTCGCCATCGACGAGCGCCACCGGCTGGCCTTTATCACCAGTACCACGAGCCATCAGTTAAGCAGTATCGACATCGACAGCCTGACCGTTGTCAATCATGTCGAGGCCGGCCGTTCGCCACTCGGCGTCACCGTCGACAGCCGCTCGGGGCGCGTCTATGTGGCGGATGGCGACGACGCCCAGGTACGGGTGTTCGATGCCATGACCCTCGCGCCGCGCGGGGAATACCAGACCGGCACCACCCCCAGCGGGGTGGCTTTGACACCCGACGGCGGACGCTTGCTGGTCGCCAACCGCGACGACAACGAGGTAGCTGTCATTGACACCGTCGATGGCGTCACCGAGGCGCGCATAACGGTCGGCACCGCGCCCTACGGCATCACCGTCTCACCCAATGGCCACTATGCCTTTGTCGCCAACATGCAGAGCGACGATGTGACGGTGGTCGATCTCCAGACGCTGCAGCCGAGCTCGACCTTGGCGGTCGGCGACAGGCCCTACGCGAGTGTGTTCGATCCCCTGCGCCAACGCCTGTTCGTCACCAACTACAGCGATGGCACGGTGACGGTCCTGGACCTTATCGACCAACACGAGATCGCGCGCGTGCCGGTCGGCGACTATCCCGCCGGCATCGACATGCAGGTCGAGGCCCGCAAGGTCTATGTGGTGAACTCGATGACTAACGATATAACGATCATCAACGCCGATACCCTTGCGGTCGAAGACAGTATCAAAACCGGCGACGGCAGCCGCGCTTTTGGCCGTTTCATTTTGCAGTGACGGTGCGCGTCGGGCTAATGGGCTGACGCCAGCAAGGTGCTCAGCGCCGTGCGGCTATCGTCCCACCACGGCTGCAAGCCCAACGCGGCCCAACTGGACGCCGGATCGCAACGTCGTGAACCGGCGCGCCGCCCGCCGGCGCCGGTGAATTGCGGTAGCGGCGCCGGCATTGTGCTCGCGAGTGCCTCGTAGTAGTCCCGTCGCAGCAGCGGCCGACCGTCGCTGATCAAGGCATAGCGCAAGGGCGTCGGCGCACTTGCGGTGGCCAGCATGGCGCGCGCGGCATCCTCAATGTGAACGAGATTGAGAAAATCATCAGCGGCGCCCGCTACCGGCTCGCCACGCGCGATGCCGTGCTGCCCAGTGATCCGGCCGGGGCCGTACAGTCCCGCCAACCGCACCACGTAA
>JANMJF010000175.1:0-3054 GCA_031371245.1 Pseudomonadota bacterium
ATCCGACTGCGCCGCGCCGTACCGATCGGGTGCGCGACAAGGATCACAAGAAAGACCGCCATCGCGATCGCAAAAACAAAGGTGCGCCCAAATCGCCCGACCGTCGGCCCTGAGCTGGCGGTCGGGCGCTCCTGATGCCGATCAGCGCGCTCAGTGCGCCATCAGCATCGGCACATTCAAGTGCGCCAGCAGATAGCGGGTGACACCGCCCAATACTAGTTCGCGGAAACGCGAATGGCCGTAGGCGCCCATCACCACCAGATCGGCGCCGATAGCTGTCGCTTGGGCGTGCAGCGCCGGACCTGTCGCCTGGCCCTCGGCGTGTCCGACATAGGCCTCGGCCTTGATGCCGTGGCGGGCGAGGTGCAGGCAGAGGTCGGCACCGGGAATCGCGCCATGTTGGCCATAGCCAAGCTGCGGATTGATGACTGCCACTTGCACGACTTCCGCGTGCTTGAGCAAGGGCAAAGCATCATGCACGGCGCGCACCGCTTCGCGGCTGCCATTCCAGGCCACCAGCACGCGCTGACCCAGGGTAACAACCTCGGCATGGCAGGGCACCACTAGCACCGGGCGTCCTGATTCGAGCGCGACGTGCTTGCTTGCTGCGCCGTCGAACCAGCCCAATGCAACGTCTTCCCTGTGACCGATGACGAGCAGATCGGCATAACGTGCGTTAACGTTTAGCGCGGTCACGGTATCGTCGTGGGAGACCCGCCACTCGCCACTCACGCCGGCCTGGCTAGTGGCGTGCTTGAACTGTTGTTCGAGCGCCTCGCGGCCTTGCCTGGCTGACGCTTCCAGGGCGTCGATTACCGTCGCCGGCATCGGGATTTCCGGAAAGGCTGACATCGGCAGCGGCGGCTCGACATACAGCCCGGCGACATGGGCGCCATGCAACAGGGCGAGGTCCAGGGCTAGTTTCAGCCGTATCGCGCAATCCGCGCCATCGGCAATCTGCACGACGATGTCTTTGTAACTCATGGCGCGCACCTCGATTGACTATGGGTGGGATTATCCTCGCGCGACAGCCGGCTGCGGGTATTGATTCCGAGCAGGCGCCGGCCGGAGATTGGCGCGCGCATGGGGTGGGCGCAGTTCAGCGCAACAATCGAACCACGGCGCGGCCCGGCGTGGTGACCTGGCCATTCTGATCGCGGATCTCTAATTCGAGCGTGACCTCGCGCCGCGTCGCATCCAGCGCCACGATGCGGCCGCCGGCGGTCAAGCGGTCACCGAGATAGGAGGCGCGGCGATTGGTATATTCGAATTCGAGTAAATTGCCGTCCGCGCCCAACCACGTGGCCACCACCTGGGTCAGCCAGTCGCCCTGCAGCGGGCCGTCGATGACTACTGCGGGATGCTTTTCGATCTCGGTGCAATAGCGCTCGTCATAATGTATGCGATGGGGATTCCAAATCGCAGCGTTGTAGAGGAACAGCGAGACATTGCTCGCTTCATAAGTGCGACTGGGCAGAATGTGGCCTAGCACCAGGGTGTCGAAGTGCAGCATGGTTCAGCGAATGATGCGCGTCTGGGTTTCTTGCATGACCAGTTGGCCGGTCGTGTCGGTCACGTCGATGTCATAGACCACGAAGATCAACGGCCCGCTCGCGCCTTGTTTCTCGTAGATGTCGCTCAGCGTGCGTTTGAGATGGACAACATCGCCAGGCACCAGTGTGCGGTGATAACGCTGTTTGACGCCGCCGGCCATGACGCGCTTGAGCGGCAGCGGCGGTAACAGGGCATCGGCTCGCAAGCCATCGGGCCCCAACTGGTCGAGTTCTGCCAGGGGCCGGTCGGCGCCGAACAGGAACATCGGCGGGGCCTCGTCACCACGCAGATAACGGGCCTGCTGCTGCTCGGTCGCGATGGCATATTTGATAATGTCACGGCGCGTGATCTCGATGCGTTGTGGCGCATCGGCGCGGCCGATCCAGGCGCGAATGTCGTTGCTCAAGAGAGAGGGCATCATGGTCTCGCGGCCAGTCTGAACGCCGGCAGCGTCAACGTCGCCGTCACATCTTCGTAAGTCAATTCCACCGCTAGACCAAGCGCGAGGGCGACACCATCCGCGCCGCGCAGTGGCGCCTGCATGCGCACGCCTGCATCGAGATCGACAGTCACCGTCACGAACGGGCTCTCGCGTTTAAAGGCAAAGTGAAAAGCATGGTGATTGACTGTCCAGCTATGAATGCGCCCGCAGCCACTGGCCGACACCCAGATGCTTTCCATCGCGTAACACTGGTCGCAGACCGGGCGTGGATAGTGGCGCACGGTGTGGCACTGCTGGCAGGCTTGCAGCACCAGACGATGTTCGCGCAGACCATCCCAATAGGGCTGGGTCAAGGGACTCGATTCAGGCAGGGGCTTGTCATAGGGCGGGTTCATGACCGTACTCACCGGTGCAGGATGGCGATCGATCCGTCACCCAGATCGCCGTAGCCCGTGACCAGTCCGACTTCGGCATCGGCAACCTGGCGCGCGCCGGCTTGCCCGCGTAACTGGCGGGTCAGTTCGACAATGTGATTCATGCCGGCGATATGTGCTTGCGAAAGCAGGCCGCCGTGGGTGTTGACCGGTAGTTCGCCGCCGAGCGCGATGCGTCCGCCCTGCACAAAGGCCCCACCTTCGCCCTTGGCGCAGAAACCCATATCTTCCAGCTGGCACAGCACGATATAGGTGAAGCAGTCATAGATCTCTGCGACGTCGATGTCTTGATGGGTGACACCGGCCATGGCGAAGGCCTTGGGCGCGGCTTTGGCCAGGCCGATGCGGGTGATATCAGGACGCTGGGTAATGGTGCTCGGTGAATCGGGATGGCCTTCCGCCACGCCACCGATATAGACCGGTGGCTGACGCAGATCCCGTGCGCGCTCCGTGCGACTGATGACGACTGCCGCCGCGCCGGCGCTTTCCAGACAGCAGTCATAGAGCCGTAGGGGATCGGCGATCATGCGCGAGGCCTGATGATCGGCGAGTGTCATCGGCTTCTGCATCATGGCGTTGTCGTGCAGTTGGGCGTGGGCACGGAAAGTCACCGCGATTTCGCCG
>JANMJF010000295.1:0-16516 GCA_031371245.1 Pseudomonadota bacterium
ATTTCCTCGGCGCCAACCGATGCCAAGGCGCTCTACGATGTCTTTCTTTCGATCTTAAAAGTGCACGGTTTCGCCGCCATACCCAGCGGCGACGTGGTGAAGATCGTGCCCGACGCAACCGCCAAGCAGGAAGGTCAGGACACCCCGGCGTCTTTCGTTGCGCGCGACAACGACGCGCTGGTGACTGCCGTCATTCCCGTGCGTCATGTCAGCGCGCCGGAGCTGGTCGCGGTGTTACGCCCGCTGCTCCCGCAGGAAGCCCATCTGGCCGGCTTCGCTGCCAGCAATGTGCTGGTGGTGGCCGATTCCGGCGTCAACGTGCGACGCATGATGCGCATCGTCGCGCAGCTCGATACCGCCTCGGACAAAGCCACCCAACTCTACGAATTGAAGAACGCCGATGCCGAAGACGTCGTGCGGGTCATGAATTCATTGTCGGGCGAGCCCGGCAAGCAGCAGTCGCCCGGCATCTCCGGTCCGCAGTTCATCGCCTACCAGCGCACCAACACCGTGGTGATCCAGGCCGAGCCCAACGAAGTCGCCAAGTACCGTCGTCTCATCGACGCGCTCGACGTGCCAGACCACGGCTTGGACGGGGTCGAAGTCGTACCCCTGCGCTTCGCCACCGCCGCCGATCTGATGCCAGTACTGCAGGGTGTGTTGACCGGCGAGAGCACGCCCCACGAAGCCGGCGGCAACGGCGCTGGCCGTGGCGCGGCACCACGCCCCGAAGGCGTGGCGGCGGCGCCCACCGCGACACCGGGTTCGTCCAACATCCAGGCCGACGAGGCCACCAACACCCTCATCATTCAGGCTCCCGTGCGGCAGCTCAAGATGCTGCGCGAAGTGATCGCCAGGCTCGACGTACGGCGCAACCAAGTGTTGGTGGAAGGCATCATCGCCGAACTCAGCACCTCGCGTGGCACTGAACTCGGTGTTCAGTGGCAGACCAGTCAGACCCAAAATGGCGTACTGGCTGGTACCCAGCTGCCGGGCACAGTCTCCGGGGGCATCGAAAAGGCGGTCAACAAAGGCAGCGTTGCGCTGCTGAATGGCTTTACCTTGGGCTATATGCAAGGCGCGGATATCCGCGCCCTGATCCGCGCATTCAGTGACGACAGCTATACCAATATCTTGTCGACACCGACCTTGATGACGCTCGACAACACTGAAGCGGAGATCGTGGTCGGTCAGAACGTGCCCTTCGTCACTGGCTCGTTCACCAGTTCCAACAGCGGTTCCACAAATCCGTTCCAGACCATCGAGCGCAAGGACATCGGCATCCTGCTGAAAGTCAAACCGCAGATCAACGAAGGTGGCACCGTGACGCTCGAACTCGAGCAGGAAGTATCGACGTTGGCACCCAGCACAAAAGGCAGCTCGGACCTCATCACCAACAAACGATCGATCAAGACTACCGTGCTGGTCGACAACGGCGACATCGTGGTGCTCGGCGGCCTGATCCAGAACAACCTCACTGAGAGCAATCAGAAAGTGCCGTGGCTAGGCGACATTCCGCTGCTCGGCCATCTGTTCAAGAATTCGATCGACGACCACAGCAAGACCAACCTTATGGTCTTCCTGCGGCCAACCATTGTCAGCGATCGCGAGGGCAACCGCAGCACTGCGACCGCCCGCTACGACTTGATGCGTAACCGTCAGGAAGCTGAGGAACCCCGTCGCAAAGGTAGCCTGTTGCACCAAGACGCGCCCCGTATCCCCGCGCCGGACGGTCTGTTGGAATGAACGTGCCCTTCGCCTTCGCGCGTCGCCATGGGGTGTTTGTGCGCGAAGCGGGCGGTGCCGAGCGGGCCATGGTATTTCGCGTCAGCGCCGCGCTGACGGCCTTGGCCGAAACCCAACGGGTGGCCGGCGGAAGTCTGCCGCTGGTGCCGTTGCCGGACGATCAATTCGAGACCGCGCTGCAACGCGCGTACGAAGGCAGCGCACAGCACGATGGCCAGACCATGGCCGATCTCGGCGACGAATTCGATCTGGCCGATCTGGCCGACGAATTGCGCGAGCCAACCGATCTGCTAGAAAGCGCCGACGATGCACCGATCATTCGCCTGATTAATGGCGTGATCAGCGCGGCAATACGCGAGAACGCGTCGGACATTCACATCGAACCGTTTGAGTCGCGCTTGTCTATCCGCCTGCGCGTCGACGGTGTGCTGCGTCAGATTATGGAGCCGCCCGCCGCCATCGGCCCGCTGCTGGTATCGCGCATCAAGATCATGGCCAAACTCGATATCGCCGAGAAGCGTGTGCCGCAGGACGGTCGCATTTCGCTGCGCATCGCCAACCGCCCGGTCGACGTGCGGGTCTCGACCATACCCTCGGGCAGCGGCGAACGGGTGGTGTTACGTCTGCTCGACAAACAGGCCGGCCGTCTGCAACTCGAACAGATAGGCATGGACGCCACCACCACCGCCGGCATCGATCAAATCATCCATCTCCCGCACGGCATCTTCCTCGTTACCGGCCCGACCGGTTCCGGCAAGACCACCACCCTTTATGCGGCCTTAGCACGCATCAACGATCGTAGCCGTAACATCATGACGGTCGAGGATCCGATCGAGTACTACATCGACGGCATCGCCCAGACTCAGGTTAATACCAAGGTCGATATGACCTTCGCACGCGGCCTGCGCGCCATCCTGCGCCAGGACCCCGACGTGGTGATGGTCGGTGAAATTCGCGATATCGAGACCGCGCAGATAGCCATCCAGGCCAGTCTGACCGGTCACCTGGTGTTATCGACCCTGCATACCAATTCGGCGGTCGGTGCGCTCACGCGCTTGCATGACATGGGCACCGAGCCTTTCCTGCTCGCCTCGAGTCTGGTCGGGGTGCTGGCACAGCGCCTGGTGCGACGCCTGTGCCCCCATTGCCGCCAGCTGCTCGCAGCCGATGCCGCACTGGCTGCGCGGCTCGCCATCGCGCTTGCCGAGCTCGAAAAACATACGGTCTACGAGGCTGCCGGTTGCGCAAAATGCATGCAGATCGGTTTCCGTGGCCGCACCGCCATCTACGAGTTCGTGGCGGTCGACAAGCAAGTGCGGCGCTTGATTCACGACAATGCCGGCGAGCCGAGCATCGAAGCCCACGTGCGGCGCTTTTCACCCAGCCTGTTCGACAACGGTCGCGACAAAGTGCTGGCCGGCGAGACCACCGCCGAGGAACTCATCCGCGTCACCACCGCCAACTGAGTGGCTGCTGCGCCGTGCCGGCCTATGACTATCTAGCCCTGACCGCGAGTGGCGCCCGCCAGCGCGGTGTCACCGAGGCCGAGACCGAACAACAGGCCCGCCAGCGTTTACGCGATCAAGGCCTGCTGCCGCTCAGTGTCGAGAGCAGTCGGCACGCGGCTGGCACCAGCAACGCCTCGCACGGCTACAAGCGTAGCGCACGGCTCGGCGGCGATCAGGTGGTGTTGTTCACCCGTCTGCTCGGCACCTTGTTAAATTCCGGTCTGCCCGTCGACGACGCACTGACCGCGCTATCCAAACAATCGGAGAGCAGCGATTTCAAGCGCGTCGCGCTCGACATTCGCGCGCGTGTGCTGGAAGGCCATGGTCTCGCCGCAGGGCTCGATCAATTCCCGAAAATATTTCCGCCGGTTTATCGCGCCACCATTGCCGCTGGCGCCCAGACCCGCCATCTGCCGACCGTGCTGGCGCGACTGGCCGATTTCATGGAAGAGCGCCAGCGTGTCGCCCAGCGGCTGAAAGTCGCGATGATCTATCCGGCGGTGCTGACGGTGGTTGCGGTCGCGGTGGTCAGCGGCCTACTCGGTTATGTGGTGCCGGAAGTGGTCAAGGTTTTCACCCAGATGAATCGCGAACTGCCGGCGCTGACGCGCGGCCTCATCGCCGTAAGCGGCTTCATGCGGGCCTGGGGTTGGCTGTTGGTGGCCGCACTGCTCGGCCTGGGTTTCGCGGTGCGCGCCGTGTTCGCACGCCCCGCACCGCGTCTGGCACGGGATCGCTTCGTGCTGCGCTTGAGTCTGCTCGGCACCTTGATACGCGAAGCCGATGCGGGTCGCTTCGCGCGCACCCTCGCGATCTTGCTCGGCAGCGGCCTGTCTATGCTCGAGGCCCTGCGCATCGCGGCCAAGTCGGTCGGTAACACCGGCACCTTGCGCGAACTGGAAGCCGCCATCGAACGTGTGCGCGAAGGTGCGGCCTTGAGTCAGGGCCTGGCACGCGTCAGCGGTTTCCCGCCGTTGCTCGCCCACCTGGTTGCCAATGGCGAGAATTCCGGCGAGCTACCCAAGATGCTCGACTCCGCCGCCGACGCCCATGAGCGCAGCATGCAGCTCAAGATTGCAGTGATGATGGGGCTGGCCGAGCCCTTGTTGATCTTGCTGATGGGCGCGGTAGTGCTGGTGATTGTGTTGGCGATTCTGTTGCCGATTTTTGATATGAATCGGTTGGTGTAAGGGGCGACTCGTTCGCCCCTCGCCCTATAGCCGCGCCCGCAAGGTCAAATCGGCCCGCACGGTGCCGATTACCGGCAGTGCTTCGATGGTTGCGCGTTCGACTTCTATGCCTTGCTGTTCGTCGAGCTTCACCAGCCAGTCTGCGAGCTGGGCGAAGGGTATGTCGTCGAGGTAAAGCGACAATGCATTGGCGCCCACCGGCGCCATTTTCCGCGTGTGTTGCTGTACGCCGGCGCCATAGGCGCTGGTGGTCACGACCGTCAGCAGCGAGGCCCCGGCGGGCAAAATGGCGCGCGCTTTCGCACCGCCGCCGCCCAGCACTTTGACCTCACCCGCCAGTTGCACCAGATGCCCTTGCAGTTCGCGCGCCGCACCGACGCGAATCGCAAGGCGCGCATTGGCCTGACTTAAGGGATCGATTAGCAGCAGGAAATACAGCGCGCCGATCAGACTCAGCGCGCCCATACCCAGCAGGACTTTCTCCGAGTCGGTGCGGCTGTCGAACCAGGCGCGCACTACGAACCCACCTGCACGCGCAGCCGCGCCACCACCTTGCCGTCGGCGGCTTCGGCGCTCAAGGTGTCGGCGCTCAGCCCGGCATCGTGCAAAGCACTGCGCAGGCTTTCAACGGCGTCCATGCCCGCCACTTCGACACCGAGTTCCAGCGCGCCACTCGCAAACGCAGCTTGGGTAACCCGGGTAGCGGCCGGAAAGCCGCGGGTGCGCACGGTGTCGACACGTGCCAGCAGGTCGAGCAGACGCGGCGTGGAACTCGCCCCTTCGCGCAGCGCGGCGACGGCCTGATCGGCCTGCACACGCGGATTAACGATGCGTTGGATAGTTGGAAACGTGGCGCGGAACAGCGTGTCGTTACGCGCGCTCAAACGCCGCTCGACTTGTTCCAACGTGGCATGCCGCCAAGCCAAGAGCGCGGGCAAGGCCAGCACCGCGAAGGCGACGATCGCCGCCGCCACCTGCCACCAGCGCCGCGACTTGGCTTTCAATTCGGTGTCGGCACTGGCATCGATCAAGGCCAGCGCTAGCTCCTGTTCGAGCTGCGCAACGCGCTGCGCGTCACGCAGCGGCGCCTGCCACAGCAAGGCCAAGCCGTGAAAGGCATTAAGCGGGAAAGCTGGCGGCTGGCCGCTGGCATGCACCATCACCCGCTCAGTGTCAGGAAATTGCTGGCGCAGCAGCGGCACCAACTGCGCGAGATCGGCAACCGCGGTCTTGAAGCCGGCGCCCTGCTCGACACGCAACAAGGCCTGCTCGCCGTCAATGACAATCGTCCAGGTGTGGGGCGCGCAGGGCAGCGCACATTGTTCTGCCGCCACCAGTCGTGGCTTGAGCCCACTGCTGCGCAGGGCTTCGATCACTTGTTCGCGCAAAGCGCGGTCCAGTGCCGCCAGCGCATAACGCCCGCCGCCCACTGGCGCGAGAGCGAAATGCAGGCTGTCCAAGGGCTGGGCGAGCTGCTCTTCGATAGCGAAGGGTGCGGCCTGCCGCGCGGTGCGCAGATCGCTAACCGGCAGTTCAACCGCCAGCAGCGTGACCTGCGTGGCATCCAGTAACACGATGCTTTCGCGCGCACCGACAGCGCTGGCGAATTCAGCATAGCTGCCAGTGCGCGGCGCAGCGTCCGCCTCGCACCAGCGCAGGCGCGTTGGATCGTCCGCCAGCACCGTCGCCAGCATGATGTCAGTCATCGAAGAATCCCTTGTCGCGGCTCAACAGCCTCACGTTATCACCTTCGCTGCGCCCGAGTAGTGTCCGCGCGGCGAGACTCGACTGGCCACTGGTGACGTCCATCTCGAGGGTGAAAAAATCCGAGCTCACCGTCAGTCCGGCAGACACCAGCGGGCGTCCCAGCAGCATTGGCAAGGCACGGAATTCGGCGATGTTACGGAACGGTCGCACCTTGCGCGCCTCGACGATCATAGTGGCGGTGGCGCGATCGAGTGCCGGGCCGAGACTCATCAAGATCTCAAGCGGCGCGGTGTTGACATTGACGGCAGTGGCATCGGGCAGCACGGTGATGAAAGGCCGCAGCTTTTCGAACACCTCGCCATCGACGCCACGCACCAGTTTCAATTCACTGACATCGACGAAACCATGATTGGCGGTGCGATAAGCGGGCTTCTGCCGGCTGTAATAGTCGTCCTCGGCACCGTTGGGAAAACGTTCGTCGGTATCGGCATCGATCCAGTCGAGGATGGCCGGCAGCACGGCTTCGTCGATGTCGAGATTGCGCAGCAACAGCGCGAACCGCGCCAGGGCTATTTGCTGAGGACTCAAGACCAGACCCGCTCCGGGCTGTGCGCCGCTCGCGCCCGCCATGCCGGCCGATGCCACACCCGGTACCGCCGCCAGCGCCATCATCGCCAGGCTCTCGCTGCCTTGCTCGGCACCACTGCCGACGGCGGGCGCGATCGCGCCTGACGCGCCCGGCGCGCGTCCGATCGTGTGGGGCGCCGTCGCAAGGCCACCGCCCTGGCCACTGCCCAGCGCCGCATCGCCATCGGCGGCATCGGGGTTGCTCGGATCGGCGGCTGCATCTGGCGCAGGCGTTGCAGTCTGCGCGTCACTCTGGGCGACGACCGCCGCGTCGAAAGAAATGTCGCGCAGATTGAATAAACCCTGGGCATCGTGCAAACGTGCCTCGCCGTGGCCTTCGGCGCCGGCGGTCTTGATGACCGCACTGGCCCACGCATCGCTCAAGCCATCGTAGCGTTCCTTGTGCGCATCGAGGACCAGCAAGCGGCCGCTTTCGCGCTCAAGTTTTTCGAACAGGCCGTCGGCGCTGCGCGCTTCGAAGGTGCGCGCGGTGGCGGCGATGCTGTGCATCGCGCGCAGTCCAATGCTGGCCGCGATCGAAACCACAATGACGATGACGATCATGGCGCCGAGCACGGCCATGCCGCGCTGGCTAGAACGCGGGTGGCAAGGACGACCAGCGGACGGCCTGCTCATCCTGGCCGCGCCACCACCCGGCGCAGACTCAGTGCGTTGTTGAACTCGATACTGAATTCGACGCCCTGCGGCAATTGTTCCTGGCTGATCGCATTTTCGTCGCGCGGCCAGAACTCCAGCCAGCCGCCGCCGTCGAAAAAACGCAGCTTGAGTGCCTTCACATCGCGCAACAGGCGTTGCGTGCGCAAACCGGTATCGGGTGTGCGATCGAGCCCCTCCCACACATCGCGATACAAACTGCCGTCCTGCACGCGATAGCGTATGCGGCGCAGGGCTGGACCGCCTTCAAAATGGCTGATATCCGGCACCCGCCGGGTGAAGGTGAGCAATTCACCTTTGAGGCCGGCGCGCAGCGCCGGCTCCGACGCGCCGAGTGCGTCGCGCACACTACGCGGCGCCACCGCACCGAGGTCTTGTTCCAGAATCACCACCGCATAGCGCAGGGCTTGGTAACGGCGCGTCGCGCTTTGCAGTCCGTCGTCAAATGAGAGCATGTTGCGCACGCTGCCAAAGCTCAACACTGCCAACACCGCAAAGATCGTGATGGCGACCAGCAATTCGAGCAGGGTGAAACCGCCGGCGCCGCGCATGGCGCCTACCCCGGCGCCGCGCTGCGGCGCTGACGTTCGATGCGCGCGATCGGCGCGCTGCGTTTACCGCCGTCGCGGATCTCCACCACGATCGAAAATTCCGGCCGGGGCGTCGCGTCGCCCTCGGAGCGCGTGTCGGACAGGCCGCGCGGACGGGGCGGCTCAAGCTTGCGCACCGTCACGGCGTAATCGAAATTACGCCCGAGCAGTGTTTCGCGACCCTTACGCGTAGCGGCGGCAATTTCGTGGTGTTCGAGCAGGTATTGATCGAGCACATTGCTGGCGGCCCACTCGGCCAGCATACGACGTTCGAGATGACTTTGATTGGCGATCGATTCGCGCACCACGCTCAAGGTACCGCCCAGCACGACCGCCACCAGCGCCAGCGCGACCAGCACTTCAATCAAGGTGAAGCCGTGGCTGCGGTGGCTCATGTGCGTGGTGTGACCCATGCGGCGACAAACTCGCCATCGGCATTATCGTAAAAGCGGTAGTAGCCGCGTTCGCGACGATGGCTGAGCGCGATGTTGGACAAACGGGTTTCGCCGCTCGGCAGGCAGACCACGGCCGGACCTGACTCAACGCGCTTACCACGCAGCGGCGGCACACTCAGATCGATGTCCTCGGGCAGCACGCCGCCAGCGTCGGCACCGGCGGCCGGCAGCACCTGCCAGCCACGGTGATAGCGCTCCAGGCCGTAGCGTCGGGGCCCAATGCGTATGCCGGTCGGACTGCCCGACAATACGGCGGTGTCACGACAGTCGTTCAAGGTCTGCACAAAACGTTGCGACTCAAGCTTGAGCGCATCAGCGGCGCGATCGGGCAAGCTGATACGCACGACCACCAGCATCACACCGATGATCGCGATGACCACCATCACTTCCAGCAGGGTGAATCCGGCGGCGTGTGAAGTGCGCCTACTTGGTTGTCCAGTTTCCGATATCGGCATTGAAGCCCTCGCCGCCCGGAATGCCGTCAGCGCCATTCGAATAGAGATCGTAAGTGTTGTGCTGCCCGGGATAGAGGTACTGGTAGTCGCCGCCCCAGGGATCTTTGGGCACCGATTCGACATAGCCATCTTCCTTGTAGTGCGCGCCGGCCGGCAGGCCGGTGGGTTTGTGTACCAGCGCGTCCATGCCCTGCTCGGTGGTGGGATAGGTGAGATTGTCGAGCTTGTAGAGATCGAAGGCGGCCGACAGCGCGCGCAGATCCTGCTGCGCGCGCACCACGCGTGCTTCGTCGGGTCGGCTCATGACGCGTGGCACGACAATCGCGGCGAGGATGCCGAGGATCACCACCACCACCATCACTTCGATCAGCGTGAAACCGCGTTGCGCGTGGCGCACACCACGCGAGCATTGCATCGTAGACAAGGTCTTATCCTTTCGGCGTATGAGCGTTGGCGCTAGTTTAACCATGCCACTGCACGCCGTCATGACGGGATTGACGAACAGCAGCGCAAACGACAGGCTCATCATCATCGTTGGCGAGCCACGCGCGAATGACAAATGGCACATTCCCGTCACAGCTTCCATGACTTCGGCCGGTGCCGGCTCGGAACTCTGCGCTTTCACCTGAGTCATTGAAACCATTAGAATCCGGCCCAAAGCCGGCACTCGCCACCGCACATGAAAGAAGGCAATGTGGATATCGCAACTCAAACGCGTGAATCGATCTTAGCGCTGCGCGACTACGTCAATCAGCGCATTCTCGGCCAGGACCATCTGGTCGAACGCATGTTGGTGGCGCTGCTCGCGGACGGCCATCTGCTGGTCGAAGGTGCGCCGGGCCTGGCCAAGACCCGCGCCATCAAGGTCTTGAGCGAAGGCATCGAAGGCGAGTTCCATCGCATCCAGTTCACACCCGATCTGCTGCCGGCCGATCTGACCGGCACCGAGATCTATCGTCCGCAGGACGGTTCGTTCACGTTTCAGCAGGGTCCGTTGTTTAATAACCTGGTATTGGCCGACGAGGTCAACCGCGCGCCCGCCAAGGTCCAGTCGGCGCTGCTTGAAGCGATGGCTGAACGCCAGATCACCATCGGCCGGGTGTCCTACCCCTTGCCTGAACTGTTCATGGTGATGGCGACCCAGAACCCGCTCGAACACGAAGGCACCTATCCGCTGCCGGAAGCACAGCTCGACCGCTTCCTCTTGCATATCAACATCGGCTACCCCGCGCCTGAAGATGAGAAGCGCATCCTGCACCTCGCCCGTCAGGAGGCCGCCAGCAGCGCGCCCCATGCCATACATGCCGCGCCGGTTATCGACCAGGCGCAGGTCTTCGCCGCGCGTCGCGAAGTGCTGGCGGTCTACATGAGCGATGAGGTCGAGAATTATCTGATGGAAATCGTTTTTGCGAGTCGCGCGCCGGCCGCCTATGGCGCCGATCTCGGTGGCTGGCTGGCCTACGGTGGCAGTCCTCGCGCGACCATCGCCATCGATCGTGCGGCGCGCGCCCATGCCTGGCTGCGTGGTCAGGACTTCGTCAGTCCAAGCGATGTGCAGGACGTTGCCAAGGATGCCCTGCGCCATCGCGTGATCCTGAACTATGAAGCCGCCGCCGACGGCGTGACACCGGATCGTTTCGTCGACGAACTGCTCAAACGTATCGCGGTCCCCTGAGCGCAGCATCAATGCTCGACCGCGCGCCATGAGCGCCCCTTTCGCCACCGCCAAGCCGGCTGGCTTGGAACGGGTCGAGCCGCAACTGCGCGAACTGCTCGCACTGGCCGGCCCGGCCAGTGCCCTGCCTCATTGGACGCGTAGCGTCCGCGCACAAGCCAGCGGACCGTTTCTCTCGCGGCTGCGCGGACGCGGCATGGAATACGACGAATCCCGTCCCTATCTGCCCGGCGATGACATCCGCCGGCTCGACTGGCGCGTTACTGCGCGCACCGGCCGCCCCCACACCAAGCTGTTCCGCGAAGAGCTGGAACGCCCGGTACTGATCTGCGTCGACTACCGTCGCGCGATGTTCTTTGCCACGCGCGGCGTGTTCAAAGCCGTGCAGGCGGCGCGGGTCGCGAGTCTCTTGGCATGGCGCGCCCAGCAGAACGGCGACCGTGTTGGCGGCCTGTTATTCGCCGACCATGTTCATCATGAGCTGCCGCCGCGCCGTGGCAGTACCGCCACCATGCAATGGCTTAAATTGCTGGTCGCCCAGGCGCCGTCGCAACGCGCCGCGCTGTCGACTGGCGCCGCGCCGACGCCGCTGAGCGATGCAATGAAGCGCATCACGCGGGTCGCCAAACCCGGCACCCTGGTGTTCGTGATCAGTGATTTTCGCGGTTTGGATGACGCCGCCAGCGCGGCGCTGGCGCAGCTCAGCCTGCATGCCGATGTCGGCCTGGTCGCCATCCACGACCCCCTCGAAGCGCTGTTTCCGGAATTCGACGGCGTGGCCGGCCTCATCGATGGCGAACGTAGTCTGCGGCTCGCGGGTGTCAGTAGCGCCGGGCGCGAATCCTATGCCGCCCAGTTCAGCGCGCGCCTGGCGTCGGTGCGCCAGATCTGTCGCGAACGGCGCATGCTGTTCACGAGTATGGATACCGCCGCCGATCCAACCACGTCTCTGATCAAACTGTTCGGCGGCTGAGCGATGGATGCCGTCAATCTGCCCTTGCGCGACATCCATCTACCGGCGCCGGTCGGCTGGTGGCCGCTGGCGAACGGCTGGTGGTTACTGCTGGCGGCCTTGCTGTTGTGCGTCCTCGCGCTTGCGCTGTGGCGTCTGCCGCCCGGCACGCTGCGCGCACGCTGCGACGCGTGGCTGTTCGGTCCGCGTGGCATAGCGCGCGGTGTATTCGGCGTGCGCCGTTCGGCCCTGGCGGAGCTGCAGCGTATTGAGACCCGCTTGACCACCGATAACAATGTGCATGACTGCGCGCGTGCGCTGTCCGGTCTACTGCGACGCATCGCCCTGCGCGTGCATGGGCCCGCCGCCGCCAACCTCGGCGACCAGGCCTGGCTGCACATGCTCGGCAGCATCAGTGCCGCGCCGCTGCCCGCTGATCTGCTCGATATCCTGCGCCAGGCGCCCTATTCGCCGCGCGCTGCGAGTGCGGTGCAAGTACAGCGCTGTCGGGACATCACGAACATGTTGCGACCGTGGATGAAACGTCTGCGCGTGCCCGCTGGTGTGACCCGGAGCAGGCCTGATGCCGCACTTTGAGTGGCCTTGGGTCTTGGCGTTAGCGCCGCTGCCATGGCTGTTGCGTTATCTGCTGCCGAGCGTCGCTGCCGCCACTGGTGCCAGTTTGCGCGTGCCGGAACTGCGGGATTTCGAGGTGCTGGCTGCAGGTGGCGGCCTCGCCCACCCGACCAGCGCACGCCTGCTGCTGGCGAGTCTGATCTGGTTGTTGTTGCTGGCCAGCGCTGCGCGACCGGTGTGGCTCGGCGCAGCCGTTGAACTGCCCATCAGTGGCCGCGATTTGATGATCGCGCTCGATCTATCGGAGAGCATGCACGAAGGCGATTTCGTCTTGAACAATCAACCCGTCAATCGCCTCACCGCGTGCAAAGCGGTGGCGAGCGAATTCATATCACGGCGTATTGGCGACCGGATTGGCCTCATCTTGTTTGCCGACAAAGTCTATTTGCAGGCGCCGCTAACCTTCGATCACAAGACGGTGCAGCAATTCCTGGACGAGGCAGCCATCGGTCTCGCCGGACGCCTGACCGCAATCGGAGACGCGCTCGGCATCGCCGTCAAGCGCCTGCGCGAACAGAAAATCCAGCACAAAGTCCTGATACTGATGACCGACGGCACGAATACGGCCGGCTCCATCGCGCCGCTGCGCGCCGCCGAGCTCGCCCACGATGCGGGCCTCACCGTCTACACCATTGGTCTCGGTGCCGAGGAAACCATGCAGCGTGGCTTCTTCGGTTCGATGCGCGTCAACCCGTCCTCTGATCTCGATGAAGACACCTTGCGCGCCATCGCGAAGAAAACCGGAGGACGTTATTTCCGCGTGCGCGACGTCGATGAATTTGAAAAGGTCTATCGCGAAATCGACAAACTCGAACCGGTCGAGCATGACGGCGCCCATTACCGCCCGACTACGGCCTTATTCTATTGGCCGTTGAGCGCCGCGCTAGGTTTATATTTGGTGCTCATCGGGCTGGCGCAGCGCGCGCCGAATAGTGAATTGGCATGAGCGACGATTTTCATTTCCTCAGGCCGCTGTGGTTTGCGCTAGTGGTACCCCTCGTCGCCTTGGTATGGTGGTCGACACGCAAGCGTGCTCACCGTGGCCTGTGGTCACGGGTCTGCGACGCAGCCCTGCTGCCCTTTGTCGTGCAGGGCAGTGTCATCGATGTGAAAAATCGTGCCGCGTGGTTGCTGGTCAGTGCCGGCGCACTGGCGATCACGGCCCTCGCCGGCCCGGTATGGGAACGCCTGCCGGCACCCGTATCTCGTACCGACGCGGCCCTGGTAATTGCGCTCGACCTCTCGCGTTCGATGACCGCTGCCGACATCAAGCCCTCGCGTCTCGCACGCGCAAAGTACAAAGTTGAAGATCTGCTGCGTGGGCGCAAGACCGGTCAAACTGCGTTGCTGGTGTTCGCCGCGCAAAGCTTCGTTGTGACGCCCTTGACCACCGATACCCAGACCATCAGCGCGCAACTGCAAGCGCTTGAAACTTCCATCATGCCCAGTCAGGGCAGCGAGCCCGCCAGTGCGCTGGAACTCGCCCATAAGCTCTTGCAGCAGGCCGGCATGCCGGAAGGCGACGTGCTGCTCATCACCGACGGCGCTGACGAAGATGCCATGACCCGTGCCCGCGACGTTGCTCAGGCGGCCAGCTTTCGCTTGAGCGTGCTCGGCATCGGTAGCCATGACGGCGCACCCCTTCCTGACGCTGATGGCGGCTTCGCCAAGGCCGGCAACGGCGCCGTGGTCATGAATCGCCTGGATAGTGACAGCCTGCAAGCCTTGACCAATAGTGGCCGCGGCGTCTATCTCGAATCCCGTGCCGACGACAGCGATGTCACTGCCTTCAACAGCTACTTCGAGAGCCAGTACGCAGCCCATGCCCAACTCATGAAGAAACTCGCTTCCAGCCAATGGTATGAATTCGGCCCCTGGCTGCTGTTACCCTTGCTGCCCCTCGCAGCCCTGGCTTTTCGCCGTGGAGTACTCATCTGGTTTGCGGCCGTGGCCCTCGCCGGGCTTGCACCGCGACCGGCTGCAGCGGACTGGTGGCGCACGCCCGATCAACTCGGTCAAAAGGCCTTTCAAGCCAAGGACTATGACGCTGCCGCGCAGGACTTTAACAACCCCGCGTGGCGGGCCGCCGCGCGTTACCGCAAGGGCGATTTCACTGGCGCGGTGCAAGATCTGAAAGACGACGACACCGCGCAGGCTCACTACAACCGCGGCAATGCGCTCGCACGTCAGGGTCAATTCGGCGCGGCAGTGGCAGCCTATAACGAGGCCCTTAAGCGCGCACCTGACGACAGCGATACCAAATACAACAAGGAACTGGTCGAAAAGCAGCTGCAGGAACAACAACAGAAAGATCAGCAGCAACAGGGCCAATCCAACAAACGCGATAAGAATGCCAGCAGCGAGCGCCGCGAACCGCAGATCAACGACGGCAAGGGAGCAGAGTCCGAACCGGATCAGAACGCTGGTGCGCCTAATGCCAGCGGCGGCCAACGCTCGCAGGAAAATCAAAAAAGCGACAACCCTAGCGAGAACGCTCAGGCCAAGAGCCAGCCACGCAACAAGCTTGAGCCGTCCAAGGCCGATGAAGACCACAACGAAAACCAGACAGGGCAACAAGCAAGCTCGCAAGACCCGTCGTCTACGCCGCTTGAGGCAGAAAAAATTCAAGCCACCGAACAATGGCTACAACAGATCCCCGACGACCCCGCCGGCTTACTGAAACGTAAATTCGAATTGCAGTACAAGCAGATGTATGGCGACAAACCCAGCGAGGGCAATCCATGGTGAAGCGTCTCGCGCGGCGACTGGCGTGGCTGCTGCTGTTGCTGCACGGCAGTGCCTGGGCAGCGGTCGGTTTGCAGATCAGCCCCGATCCGGCGGTCAGCAATCAGTCGGTCGAGCTGACCTTTACAGTTACCGGCGATGTCGACGCCGAACCCGATTTCAGCGTGCTTGAGCAGACCTTCGAAATCATCAATACCAATCACCAGACCACCAAGATCTGGCTGAACGGCAGCAGCAAGGAATCGACGACTTTTGTGTTGAACGCCATGCCGCGCAAGACGGGCACGGTGGCCATCCCCGCCATCAGCTTTGGTCGTCAGTCGAGCTCCGCGCGCTCACTGGTTATCGGCGACGCACCCGCGCCAGTCACTGGTGTCGGTGACAACGCCGACATCATGCTCAAGGTCTCGGCGTCGCCGGATTCGCCCTATGTACAACAGCAGGTGATCTACACCGTCAAGATCCTTCATCGTGTGGAGGTCGCCAACCCGCGCCTTTCAAATTTGACGGCTAACGGCGACGCGGTCATCAAGCAACTCACGACAGGCAGCCAGTTCAACGAGCAAATCAATGGCGAGGCCTACGATGGCGTCGAGGTGAAATACGTGGTGTTTGCGCAGAAAAGCGGCAAGCTGCGTCTCGCACCCATGAGCCTCGCGACGGAGGTGGCTGTGGGGCGCCGCTCGGCATTCGATCCTTTTGCACAGTCGCTGAGCACGCGCCGGGTTGAGTCCCAGGCTATCGAACTCGAGGTCAAACCGGTGCCCGCCAGCTTCCCACCCGGCGCTACCTGGTTGCCGGCCAAACGTCTGCGTTTGTACGAAGAATGGGAGCCGGATGTGAACAGCGCGGAAGTTGGCGTACCGCTCACGCGCACGCTGTCCCTGTGGGCCGACGGTCTGATGGCGGGTGCACTGCCGAAACTTCAACAGCCCACGCCAGCCGGTCTCAAGATCTATCCCGACCAGGCGCTGCCCACCGAGCAGGACACCGCCAACGGTTACAGCACGACTCTCCAGCAGAAATTCGCCATCGTCGCGAGCCAGGCCGGTAAGGCCCAGATTGAGGAACTGACCATCCCCTGGTGGAATGTCGAATCGGACCAACTGGAAATTGCGCGTTTGCCGGCACGACAATTGACGCTCACCGCCGCCAGCGGCGCGGCACCACCACTGGCCATACCTACGCCGCCACCACCAGCGGCGACGGTTACCGCCGTGCCGCCAGTGAAGGCCATAACGGCAATCACGCCGTGGCGCGCGATCGCGCTGCTGCTGGGCCTGGCGTGGTTGGTGACGCTCGCCTTGTGGTGGTATCAGCAGCGACGTGCAGGCTACGGGCCGCGCAAGGTCGCAGCCAAAGACCCCCTGGTCGCGCCGCACAGTCGGCATGCGATCCGCGATCTGAAACAAGCCTGCGCGGCCCACGACCCGCGCGGTGCGCGCACAGCCCTGCTCGAATGGACAGCGGCCCACAGCGAATACGGCACTTCACTGCGTGAACTCGGCCAACGGGCCGGCGGCGAGCTGGCGAGGGAAATCGCTGCGCTGGAACG